>DATIPQ010000020.1 GCA_035471785.1 Acidobacteriota bacterium | reverse complement strand
CTTGCGAACACCGTTCAGTCGGCTGATTCGCGGGCGGCGCTGCGGAAGGGGCGGAAGTCGACTTTGCAGTCGTGGTGGGCCAGGAAGCTCATGAAGCGCTTGTAGTCCTTGTCGGGGAGGTTGAAAAGGGCGGTGAGCTTGCGGTAGGAGCCGGCGCTTTCGGTCAAACCCAGGGTAATCAGCCGGCGGACGTCGGAACGGGAAAGGTCGCGCTCAAGGAAAGGGTCGCGGACGGCCCGCCAAAAATCCGTTCCGCCGGAAATCATCTGTTGGAAGGCCTGACGATGCCGCCCGAAGGATGATCCGCCTGCATCCTGCTGCTGAAGCCGCGGACGCAGGTCGTCGGCTGAGATGGTCCTCTTTTCCGCCAGATAGAAGGCGCTCTCGATAAGGTTGTGCAGTTCCCGCACGTTGCCGGGAAAGTGATAGGAAGCCAACGTCTGCATGGCCTGTGAGGAGAGACGAACCTTGCGACCCTGATCGCGGCAGAGGCGGCCCAGGAAGTGGCTGGCCAGCAGCGGCACGTCCCCCGAGCGGCGGCGCAGGGGCGGTATCTGCAAGTGGCAGACGTTGAGCCGGTGGTAGAGGTCAGCGCGGAAGTCTCCCTGCGACACCAGTTCAGGCAGCGGCTGGTTGGAGGCGGAAACCACCCTCACATTCACTCCCCTTTCGCGCGTCTCCCCCACCCGGCGGATGCGCCCTTCTTGCAGAGCCCGCAGCAATGACTGCTGCAGTCCGGCCGGCATGGAGGCGATTTCGTCGAGGAAGAGCGTGCCTCCCGAGGCGGCCTCGAAGAGTCCGCGCTTGTCTTGAGCAGCCCCGGTAAAGGCGCCCTTGGCGTGCCCGAAAAGCTCGCTTTCGATCAGATCGCGGGGCATTCCCGAGCAGTTGACGGCCACGAAGGGTCCGGGACGGCGGCTGAAGCGATGCAGGGCCCGAGCCACCAGTTCCTTTCCGGTGCCGCTTTCGCCTGAGATGAGCACGGTGGCCGAAGCGGGCGCGATGCGGCGTACCTGTTCCATCAGTTCCAACATGGCGGGGTCGCGGCCGATGATGGCGGAGTCATCCTTCTGGGAAGTGACAGGCACTTGCGCTTGATTCTCCTCTCCCCGGCCGCTTGCGGCGGCGTCGGATCCGAGATGGCGCTCCCAGCGCATTTCAAGGCAGGCAGTCAGGCAAAGCAGGTAGTCGATCTCGGTTTCCGACACGGCCTGGCGCGGACATTCCAGGTAGAGGAGTCCCTGCCTTCCCGAGGGATGGATAAGCGGGATTCCCAAACGGCTGAGGGCCCCCTCCTCTTGCCAGCGCAGTGTGTCGAAGGCCTGCGAACCGGGTTGGTGAAAGAGGGCTCGTCCGTCGTGGCGGCAGTCTCCTCGCGAGGCGATCTGAAAGGGTTCCTGCCGCTGCTCCTCAGCCAGGTAGACGCGTCCCGCGGCGGGCAGGCAGGCGGTTACCGCTTCCAGCAGCAAGGGGGCCCATTGCCTGGGCTGCGAGGCCTTGTCGAGGGCCGACATCCAACGGCGCAGGTGCACCAGATGGCTTCCCCTGTCGGCACGCTGATGACGCCGCAGCAATCGGGCGCGCCGCCTCTCCAGCGGCTCAATGTGGAGGCGCGCGAAGGACCTGCGCCGGCCCGCCGAGAGGTGAAAAAGCGCCTCTTTGAGAATGAGCAGGGCCTGGGAAAAGCAGCGCAGGGCCGCTTCGGCCTGCTCCTGGCGGGCCAAGGCGCGGCCCAGCAGCCCCAGCAATCCGGCCCGCAGCGGAGGAGCTTGCAGGCGCACGCATATCTGCAGTCCGCGGCGGGCCAGCAGAGCGGCCCGGCTCGGTTCGTCCCGCTCCAGATCGCACTCCGAGAGCAACGTCAAGGCTTGAATCTGAAGGTGGTCGTCGTCCGCGGCACGGGAGGCTTGCCAGGCCTGCTCTCCCAGCCGCCGGGCCTCTTCCCCTTCGCCGCCCGCCAGGTGAGCCTGGGCCGTGGTCAACAGTGCCTCGAGTCCGCGCTCGTCATGATGCTTCAGAGGCGCCGCCAGCTTGATCGCCTGGGCGGAGTCGCCCTCCTGTAAATGCAGGCGGGCCGCCAGCAGAGCGAAGTCGAGACGCCGCGGAGAGGGCAGCGAGCACTCTGGCCGCGACAGCAGGCGGCGAGCGCGCCCGCTGCGTCCCAACAGGAGCCAGGCGCGGACTTCTTCCAGCAGGATATCGAGAGCGTCCTCGAACTTTTCTTCTTCTTCCAGCAGGCGGCGGCTGCGTTGCAGGCTCTCCAGCGCTCTTTGGGGCTGCAGCAGGTGATTGTAGTTGCGGGCCTGCTCGATGTGCAGGGCGGACCCCAGGTTGCGGCTGCGGTTGGCGCTGCGGTTGGCGGCCTGCAGCTCGTGCAGGCGCTGCAGAGCCTGGCTGTGCCGTCCCCGTCGCCGCAGCAGCAGGCATTCGGCCAGACGGGCGAAAAGCCCGGCTTCGGCGTGGCGGCTGAGGGCCGGAACACGGCGCACATAATTGAGGATGGAAGCGGCCTGACTGAGCCGTCCCTGTTCGGCCCGCATCAGCACCAGGCTGAGCAGACGGCCCAAGGCTCTTTCCTGTCGTCCCGCTTGAAAAGCCAGGTCGATGGCCTTCACTTCCCAGGCGATGGCGCGGCGGCTGTCTCCGCGCAGGAGGTAAAAGTAGAGAAAGAGGGCGTGACAGACCTTGTCGAAGGATCGATGGCGGGAGCGCTCTTCGATCTCCCTCAGCAGGTGGCGGGCCAGCGGACGCGCCTCCTGGCGGCGTCCCCTATAGGCCAGGGCGGCCAACAATTCGCCCCGCACCTGGTTATCGAGTTCCAGCGGCGCCTGGCCCTGCAGATGACGAAGAGCGCGTTCCAGTCCGTCGATGGCTTTCGACCCTTCTCCCCGCAGCAGGTCGGCCCGCGCCAGCAAGGCCAGCAGGCGGGCCCGCCGGGTGGACTCCTGCAATTGGGGATGGTCGAGCAACTCGCTTCCCAATCGCTGGCAGCGCTCCAGTTCGCCGCAGCGGAAGAGCAGGCGCAGGAGACGCAGTTGTACTCTCCAGGCAGCTTCCTCCAGCAGCCCGCTGGCGGACGCCTCTTCCAGCAAACGGGCAGCGGGGGCGAACTGGGCCTCGGCTTCCAGTCCTTCGATGGCGGGACGCGCCAGCAGGTTGACCTGCTCAGCGTCGCCTCCCCGCAGGCTGTGCTTGAAGGCTGAGGCCAGTTCAGCCGAGGAGGAATGGGGGCAGAGACGCTTGCGGTATCCGGCAGCCACGGCCAGATGGATGCGGCGGCCTTCCCGCGCGTCCAGGGTGGGAGCCAGCGCGGCCGCGGCCCAGGAGTGGTGAAGCGAGGCCCAGGCGTTGGAGAGGGTGCCGGTGAGGCGGGCCAGGCGCAGCTCCTGCAAGCGGCCCAGCCGCTCCTCGGTGGACGAGAGCGAGTCGTCCAGCGCCTCCGCCAGCATGGACAAGCGAAGAGGGTCGCCAGCCAAGGCCAGGACGCGCATGATCCGGGCCAGTGGCGGCGGCAGTTTCTCGACCTGGCGGCGCAGGCTTTCCACCAGGCTGGCCGGCGGCGCTCCAGAGCGGAAAGCCAGGGGGTCGCGGCGCCAGCGTCCGCGGCGGAAGCGCAGTTCTCCGCTGCGGACCATCTGCTGCAGGCATTCCATGAGGAAGAAGGGATTGCCGCAGCCCTGGGCAAGGAGCCGCTGCAAGCGCTCAGGCGGCAGCGATTCGGCCAGCGCATCCTCGACAAGGTGGCGCGACTCCTCGCTGGTCAGCGGAGCCAAATCGATGACGCAAAGCCACGGGTGTTGCTCAGGCAAGGCGCGGGACTCGCCTACGCATTCCTCCAGCGCCATGAGAGGACCAGGCTTGCCAGCTTGAGGGTCGTCGTGGAGATCGGCCAGGGCTTGCGCGGCCGGGCCCCTGCCTCCCAACAAGAGGACGCGCCCTGAGCCGCTCCACGGCTCCTCTCCGTCGAGTTGCTCGATGCGCCGCGAGGCGGCCAGCTTGGCCAGGCGCTCGAGCAGCCGGGACTTCCCTGCTCCGGCCGCGCCCCGCACCACCAGCAGGCGGGACAGCCCGTCCTCTTGATACTCGTCCAGCAGCCGCCGCAGCCGATCCACCTCGGGCTCGCGTCCTGTCAGTCCGGCCCTCAGCGGAGGCGCCGGGGAAGGACGCGGAGTCAAGCCCATGGAAGCGCAAGCCGAACGCAGAGCCGTCACCACCGAGTCAGCGCTGGACGGCCGCAGAGGGCGCTCCTTGTGGGTCAGGGATGAGACAATCTGAACGGCTTCTTCGGGAAGCGTCGGCTGCAGGCGGCGCGGGTCGGCGGGAGAGGCCAGCATCTGCTTCTGGCGCAGGGCCGCCGGATCATCTTCCTGAAGAGGCGGCGAACCAGTGAGCAGCCGGTAAAGCAGCATGCCCAGCGAATAGAGGTCGGAGAGAGCGTCGGGCGGACGCCCCTGCAGGAACTCGGGAGAGGCATAGCGGACCCGGTCGGGCGACAGGTCCCGCCCGGACTCGGGACGGGCTCCTTCGACAACGTTGAGCAGCACTCCCTGAGGTCCGCGCCAGAGCTTGACGGGGGACAGCAGTCCGCAGCAAAAACCGCGGCGGTGCAGATAGACCAGCAATTCGCTGATTACGAGCGCGTCCAGCAGGCGCTGCTCGAGGGGACTGTCGAAAGGGTAGGGCTGCCACCCGCCCTCCTGACCCAGGTCGGGGACCACCAACCCGGCCTTGCGCCCTCGCCAGTAGAGATCGAGCACGGCAATCAGGGCGGGATGCATGAGCCGCCGACGTGTCTCCCAAAGCTCCTCCACGCGCCGGCGGTCCTGGGGATGCGTCAGGTCGTGGTCGAGCAGGCGCAGGGCCAGTGCCGCTCCAGGCTCTTTGCCGGAGAGCGAAAAGAGGCGCAGGTCGGGTCCATCTTCAAGCGGATGTCCGATCTGGTAACGGCTTAACTCTGCTATTTGCAAAACGCTGCAATTATTTCATTGGAAATTCAGAAGTCAAGCCAAGAGATTCACTTTCACTTAACTTTCCCAACCGTGGGCTGCGGTTTGAATGCCGCCAGTACCTCATGTGCGTACAGCGAAGCCCTCCATAGCCTTGGCGAAGGGCAGGAGGATGCGGGACGGCTCGCCTTTTTGTCTTTGCCTGGACGCCTCATACAAGAGTCAGCACAGCGGTCGCTTGGACCTCCGGTGGGGATCGCCGCAAGGATGCGCCTCCCACCAGACTCCACCCACTCAGTCTTTAGGAGCTGGTCGGTTCCTGGAAAGTAGGAGGAGTCTGGGGAGGAGGGCCGCCCGCCGTCCAGAGAGCCACCTGCCTCGAGGGACCAAGGAAGACACGCCCGGTAGGAGGAGTCTGGAGGAGGGCCGCCCGCCGTCCAGAGAGCCACCTGCCTCGAGGGACCAGGGAGGACACGCCCGGTAGGAGGAGTCTGGAGGGGGGGCCGCCCGCCGTCCAGAGAGCTACCGGCCTCAAGGGACCGATGGGAGACACGCCTGGTGGGAGGCGCATCCCTGCGGCGATCCCCGCCGGAGTCTCAGGCAGCCGCCTCGCCGGTCGCACTTGAGATCGGTCTTGGGTATGCTTTGCCGATGCGGCGCCTCATGCTGCTCTTGAGTGCCTTCTGGTTTCTGCAACTGGGCACCAAGGGTCTTTTTCTTCCTTTCTTCAGCCTCTACCTGGACGAGATCGGAATGAGGGCCAGCCAGGTGGGCTGGATCCTGGCCATGCTTCCCCTGACGGGATTGCTGTCGCAGCCTCTCTGGGGCGCCTTGGCCGACCGCACCGGACTGCGCCGCACCTTGCTCTCGCTCTGCTGCCTGGGAGCCGCGGCCTGCAGCCTGCTGGTGGGCTGGGTGGAGGGTTTCGCGGCCCTGCTGGCGGCCACCGTGGCGCTTTCCTTTTTCGAGCGCCAGTTGGTGCCCATGAGCTTCGCCGTCAGCCTGGGAGCCCTCTCCGGCAGCGGACGCGACAGCTTCGGCAATGTCAGGGTCTGGGGGACGGTGGGGGTCCTCTGCGTTGCGGGAAGCTTTCCTTGGATCGAGCCTTACCTGGCCGCCTGGTGGACGGCCCCTGGTTCTCCCGACTTGGCCGCCATGTTTCCCTGGGCTGCCGTGCTCTTCGCCGGCGCCGCAGCCTTGGCCCTCCTGCTCCCCTCGCGGGGAACCCTGACGCTGCGTTCGCTGCCGGGGGACCTTCGCCGCCTGGCCCGTCATGCCCCGGTGGTCCGGGCCTTGCTGCTGCTCTTCGCCGTCCACCTCTTCGTTCAGGGCCCCGTCTACCTTATGCCCCTACTCATCAGGTCGAGGGGCGGCGACACGGCCGAGGTCTCCCTGATCTGGGTCCTTCTGCTGGCCTTTGAGATTCCGCTGGTGCTGCGCTTCGGATACCTGTTGGAAAAGCTGGGGCCGCGCGGGCTGCTCATACTGGGCGCCCTCACCGAGGGCTTGCGCTGGACTCTCTCGGCCTGGATCGACAACCTGGCTCTGCTGGCGGCCGTCCAGTGCCTGCACGGCATCGGAGTCGTAGGGCTGCTGCTGGGAGGCCCGGTCTACCTGGAGGCCGCCGCCCCCCTGCGTTTGCGCTCCACCTCACAGGCCTGGGCCGCCATGGCGGGCACAGGCGCCGGAGCCATTGCCTCCAACGCCCTGGCCGGACACCTCATGGAAGCCGCCGGCACCCGCATCACCTACGCCGTTGCCGGGGCCGGAGCCCTGCTGGTCGCCCTGCTCTTCGCCCGTCTCCTGCCTTCGCCCTCGCGCCTCGATTGAGGCCGACCCATTGGAGCCATGATCTCAGTTGGCGCCGTGCAGGTAGATGTTCTGAAGGCGGTCGCGGCGGCGCTCGCGGGCTTTCTGCATTCTTTCCTCGGCCACGTGGTTGGAGGCCTCGTGAGGCGGTATGTCGCGTTCCTTAGAAACGTGGAAGATGCTCAAAAGGCTGTCGTAGATGCCGTCCGCCTGATCCAGGGCCGCCTCTTCGTCGTAGCCCTTCATCTCATGGAAGACATTGATCAGGCCTCCCGCGTTGATGACGTAGTCGGGCGCATAGAGAATGCCGCGCTCGGCCAGCATCGGACCGTGGACCTTCTCGATGGCCAACTGATTGTTGGCGGCACCGGCCACGATCGCGCATTTCAACACGTCGATGGTCTGGTCGTTGACCACCGCCCCCAAGGCGCAGGGCGAAAAGACGTCAACGTTCTGGCTGTAGATTTCGTCGACACCCACGGGACGGGCCGAGAAGCGCCTGACTGCCTCCTCGACGTGCTCCTGGTGGATGTCGCAGACCACCAGTTCGGCGCCGTCGTGGTGCAGCAAGTCGGCCAGGTGCATGCCTACGTGGCCGAGTCCCTGGATGGCTACCTTGAGGCCCTGCAGCGATTCGCGTCCCTGGTGGAACTTGGCCGCCGCCTTGATGCCCACGTAGACTCCGCGGGCAGTGACGGGCGAGGGGTCGCCGCTGCCTCCCAGCATGCGTGATATCCCGGTGACATGGCGGGTTTCCGCCCGCACGATCTCCATGTCGTGGACGCTGGTTCCTACGTCCTCGGCGGTGATATAGCGTCCTCCCAGCCCTTCAACGAAGCGGCCGAAGGCTCTCCACATTTCTTTGCTCTTGTCCTTCTGGGGATCTCCGATGATGACCGATTTGCCGCCTCCCAGCTCGAGTCCGGTGACGGCGGCCTTATAGGTCATTCCGCGGGACAGGCGCAGGACGTCAATGATGGCTTCCTGCTCCGAGTCGTATTGCCACATGCGGCACCCGCCCAGAGCGGGCCCTAGAGTAGTGTCGTGTATCGCAATAATCGCCTTAAGGCCGAACTCAGGTTTGTGACAGAACGTTACCTGCTCATGGCCTCGGGCGCCGAATTCCTGAAATAGCTCCAATTGGTTTCCTCCAAATCCTTGTCGTGGGATCCTCTGGGGACCCCTTTTGAGGGGGGCTGGCGAAGGAAGCGGGCATTGCCATGGACGCCCAGCCAGCCAGCCCGGAATGCGATTTTAGGATACTGGAAAGCGTCGGTCGAAGCCAGCCGTCTCTCGAGCTTCCGGAAGCTGGTCGGTTCCTGGAAGGTAGCAGGAGTCCGGGGGAGGGCCACCCGCCTTCCAGGGAGCGACAAGCCTCAAAGAAGCGATGAAGACAAGCCTGGTGGTAGGCGCATCCCTGCGGCGGTCCTGAACCCGCCTCAAGCTGCCGAAAAGCCTCTTTTGCAGTATGCTGTTGTTGAAGCAGGATTCCGAGGCCCGAGGCGCAACAGGCAGAGTAAGGAGCGCAGAGCTTTGAAGGAGAGCAGGCAATGATAGCAGGCAATATTCGAGTGACGGTGTTGGCAGTCGTTGTGGTATCGCTTCTCGGCGCCGGATGGGCCCTGGCCATCGACAAGAAGCTGATCGAGCGGGTCGAGGATTCCGGAGAAGTCTACGGGCAGCTCATCAACGCCCCCGACCAGGGCGTCCCCGAACGCCTCCTCAAAGACGCCCAATGCGTAGCCGTCATCCCGGCCCTCAAAAAGGGCGCTTTCATCTTCGGCGGCAAGCACGGCAAGGGCGTGGTGACCTGCCGCAACGATTCGGGCAAGTGGAGTCCTCTCAGCTTCCTCACCATCAGCGGCGGCAGCTTCGGACTTCAGATCGGCGGCCAGAGTTCCGACTTGGTCCTTTTCATCATGAGCGAAAAGGGAGCCAGGAGCCTGGTGCGCAGCGAATTCACCCTGGGCGGAGACGCCTCGGTGGCCGCCGGCCCGGTAGGACGCCAAGCCACCGCCGACACCGACGTGGCCCTCAACGCCGACATCCTGGCCTACGCACGCACCAAGGGACTTTTCGCGGGAATCTCCCTGGACGGATCGAGCGTCCGCAACGACGGCAAGGCCATCAAGGACTACTACGGCAAGCGCCTCGACCCGGAGCAGATCCTCTTCCAGCACCAAGTCCCCACCAACCCCTCCCACGGCCAGGCCCTCTTCGACAAGTTGCCTTAAGCAGGGAGCCCCGTTGGCATCGGCCTTTTTTGGGAGTTGGAGGTTGGAGTTTGGCAGTTGCGAAGCCTTGGGCGAAGCAGGTATACTTCTTCCCTTCGAAGTGAGGTGGGCGTAGCTCAGCTGGTAGAGCGCTGGATTGTGGTTCCAGTGGTCGCGGGTTCAATCCCCGTCGCCCACCCCAACCTCCCCCTGCGCGCCCGTAGCTCAGCTGGATAGAGCGTCGGACTTCGAATCCGCAGGTCGCAGGTTCGAGTCCTGCCGGGCGTGCCACCCTCTAAACCCGCGGCTTTCCTGAGTTTTTTCTAGTTTGCTGATTTGGTGAAAGGAATGCGCCGTCTCACTGTGTAAGAGCCGCGTGTGAGACTTTGCCGCTTGCCCGCTCGAAAACGGCCACAGCTTCGCGCTCGGCTTGCCCGATGGAGTGGAGACGGGAGGACGCCAAAGAGCTGAGGATAGGCCGAAATTGCGTTTCGCCGTTCGGAACGTGGGCGTCGCGTCGTGCTTTATCTGGTGCAAAAATGAACGAATCTCTTGAAATTTCCAAGCGACATGCCTAGACCTTATTTTGTTTAAACGAAATTACATTACAATATTCTTTGGCTTTCCTGCGGCACGGTGGCCAGAGTCAAGAAAGACTGACCCAACAAATTCGCGGAGGAGTAGATCATGAGAAATCGCAGATCATGGATCCTCGGACTTCTGTTTTCGCTTTGCTTTCTTGTTTCAGCGGCGGCCCAAGAGGCTGGCAAAACTGAGAAAATTCTGAGGGTTCCAGGGCCCGAGAGCGAGAATGTCTATCGGCGTACGGGCGCTGAGATCCCAAAGTTTACCGTGGTCGAGAGCTTCTTTGAGCACGCTTTTGAAGTTTACACGCGGGGAGAGGCGTCTTGGAATGTGCTCGCGCACGAACTCGGGATACTTCCCGAAAGCGAGGCATCCCGAAGCCTTGAGCGGGCAGCGCTATTGGCCAGAGTGCTGAAGACCTACCGGCTCGACTACATCAAGATCAGGGACAAGAGCCCCGCCGAATTCACGCGAATCCAGATGGAGTTTACGCGTCGCGGGGTACATCGGCTGAGGGACATCTACTACACGATGCTTCAGGAACTGGAAGCGGAGGGAGTGTCTCGTAATTCGATTGAAGGCTTTCTCGAGGAAGAGATTCGTCCAACCATCGAGTTGATCGCCTTCCCCACGCCCGAATACGAGTACTTCGAGGTGCTGGAGGAATTTGATCAGCAGCCGCGCCAGGAGAACAGACGATGAGAGCCTTGGAAATTGCGTTAATAGCTCTTTCATCCATCTGCCACCTAAGTGCCACGGTGCTCAAACTGGACGACAGCAAGATCGATGTAACGAATTCGGGCGACTCCAGGCTCGCGAATGGCCTCTCCCAAGTGGTGGCTTCGGCGGTGTCTCAGGAGCACGTTGGCCTGATCCTGCAAATCAGCGGGAATCTTGGCCGGCAGTCACTTCCCTGCTCGACAGGTGGTGCAGTCCAGCGATCTCTGTTCTACGGCAGGCGCCTGTTTGGTGCCTGCGACTAGGGCGTACGCGAGATCGCGATTGCTGCAGCGGAGGGCAAGTACCTTCATCCCTCTTCTCCCGATCTCCCGGCATAACGATCAGCGCTTAAGTTGCGCCGCCTTTCTCCAGCAGATCAGTCTATCTGGGTCCTCAGCGCCAGCTTCAAGCGCATGTTCGACACCGGTTACGTCAGCGACAGGCCCAGGATGTCGACAACAATTCGCGTGACCTCCGGCCACTTCTCCTCAGGCAATTCTGCCAGCCATGGGCCCAGTTGTTCTCTTGGGACCGAGCGAATCCACTCCGGTTTCATTACGCAAGGACCAGGTAGACCGTCGTCCGGTCCCAACCGAAGCTCCCAGGGCAGATCACGAATTTGGCTAGACAGCGGAATGACAGGAACGAGCGGCCAACTCGGCAATAGATCCGACCGACCCACCACAAGAACTGGGCGTCGCTTGTCCGGACGGTCAAATCGGAACCAGCGGATGTCGCCCCGATCAATCACGGCCAACCATCGCCGTCATCTTCGATCGGGCCTTGCGGTCCCGATTCAACCCACTCGCGCCAAAGCTCCGCTTGCTGTGCGGGGGAAAGATTCCGTTCCTCATCGAGGAGTTCAAGCCGCACGCGAACTCGCTTGCCCTCCAGGCTGGGAACCGGCTTCTCCAGCTCCACTCTTTGCCCATGAACTGTCCCGCGTGTCTCCATACTACGAAGGATAGCACGAATGGAGTGTCAAACAGCAGCCCGAGCACACCACCCCGCACGGCACTGATCGTCCTGAATTGACAGCCGAACGTCGTGAATCAGCGGCGCGATTTATCGCGGGTGTTGTCCTGTTCTCGCCCTAATCTCATCTGCTCTTTGCCAAGCGAATCTGTCTAGGCAAGAATCCTCCAACTCGTCTAGCGTCTTCCGATAGGTGACAACATCGTTGCCGATGTCATCGCGCCAATCAGCGAAACTGGGAGCAGGCAGTTGAAGGGTGTCCCAAAGCTCTCGGATGTCGGTGGCGGCTTGGCGAAAGTTGTTCACATACTCCTCCGTTCTATTCGGGTAACGCTTCTGGACTTCGTTGTACCCCGCCGCGAACACATTCGCGAGACGCACGTCGGGCATGGGATGGGTAGAAAGATCTTCTTGCTGGGGATTACTCGTATGTAGGTCCATCATTCGGAACAGCACGCCAATGGCACGACGTCAGCTGCATAGCGGATATGCTCCCAACAATCGGCAGAACCTCCCAATTGTTGGGCAACCTCGGCAGCGATCCGGTCACCCGCTATCTCGGTCATCCTGGCGAGGATATGAACCTCCAGAACGTACCGTTCGGGAATCCTGGCATATCCAATCTCAATGATAACGGGAATGCCATGCAACGTTAGCTTGATGCAGGCGCCACGCAGCGGCGCCTCTAAAATTCGTAAATCGTCTCCCAGCGAACTCAGCAGACTTCCGGCTTGAGCAATATCCATGTCGTCTGGAGCTCCAGCCTGAGGAAACAGTCTATGAAAATGAGCGTAGGGCCTACCTCGAAGCATTATTGAAGTCGCCTTATCCCCTCAAAGCTTCGCTTCCTGAGCCTCACAACGCTCTGTGGCTCACCGGCGGCGGCTACTTCCCTGAAGATTCAGGAGAATGAGGTGGCCGCCGTCTGGTGCAGCCACTTGTTCGGCGCTCCTTCCGTTCCTAGGACGACTTGCGCAGCCGCTCGCGAACCCACTGACGAAGAAGAGTCCTTTCCCCTACGCCCCTGGACTCGGCAATCCGCTTGAGTGCTTGAACATCCTGTGTGTCTAGTTTGATGGGAACAGTCACCGATTTTCCACGGATGAACACCCGCTCAGTGACTTCTTCGAGATCGTCCTCGAAATCCGTCAAGTCATGCGTGTCCCAAAACTGAGCGAGTTCTTCAATCGAGTCGGTCTCGGGGATGCGCGGTGGTCTCATTTCCTTTTCCATTTCTTGAATCTTGCCTTCTCCCGTCGAGTCATTTCGCGAGCTGTGACCGGGAATCCCTTGCCGTCGGGAAACCGGATGACCACGCAGAACAGATACCGTCCTGCGCAAGTTTGCCAGTTGCACACCATCTGTGCAAAACGGAAGGAAACCTTTTTTTGAGGGGAGCGACCACTTTCCCGCGTTGAAGTTAGTACCTCATGCTCCTATTCGCTCTATTCCTGATCGCTTCGCCGCCCTGCAACGCTGCGGATCGTCTTGAGGCTGGATTTGCAGGACCCGCTTTGGGCGGGTTTCGCTACTTCGCTCTTCTAGTCGATCCCGAACTCAACACGGCATGCGAACTCGACTATGACACGACCCGCTGGGCCATCGTCAGGCTGGGGTTTCAACCTGCCTTGGGCGGCACGACTCCGGAGTTCTCGGACGTGGATCGGCAAGCCTTTCTAGAAGGCATCGAGGCCAAGCGGTTCTCCGAACCGGGTACTACTCTTCCGGGGAAGAAGAAGGGGATCCTCAAGGCCGCTACGGTTGGACCTAACGTAGTAGAGATTTACTTCCCTATACCGCCCGGCTTTTGGGAGCGCAGACGCAAGGTCAAACTGGAAGCCAGTATCAACGGGTTGAGCTTCTCAAAGAAACTGCGAATCCGCTAGTCCCACCCCTTCTCGCCCAGGATATGATCCAGCAGGGCGTTCCTCAGGTCCTCCACGGCCTTCTTGAAAGCCGGCCGCAGTGTGGAGCCCGAGGGCATTCTCATCCTTGCGTGCGCTGCGAAGGTGACGTTCGTTGTAGTCTCCTTCACACCGGAAATACCTCGCCACCGAACGGACTTACCTGACAAGAACGGCTTTCTGTATTCGATGCCCTCTTCCGAGACAATTGCTTTGCCGCTTACTTGGAAGCTCGCCAAGGCACTCAAGACTGCGAAACCCAGCAGAATCAGACCGGCAAAGGGCTCAACCTGCAGCAGCGGCTGCACCGCAGAGCGCGGCAATGCCGATCGCGACACCTCCCAGGCTGGCGACCCCGATGGCTGCACGACCCGAGGGCAAAGATACCCCGCGCGATACCACCGAGTGCGAAGCCGGCCTTCGCCCCGCTGTTGCCGTTTTCAGGCAGGATCCCAGGTTTGCTTCAGCCACTTGATATCCTCCTCAATCGGTAATGATTCTGCAAACTCAATCAGGTAAGGAATCTTGTCGACGTCATCCAAAGGCACAGTCGTTCCAGATGGGAAGACCGGGGCGATGCGGCGGTAGCGGTTTCTTAGAATCTGGCGGCACTGATAGTCGGCGATTCCGGCAGTCCCATCGAGCATGAGACTGATCAAGGGCTTGATCCATTGCGCGTAGCCCCAATCGTGGGACTTTCCTTTGATGTACTGCAAGCTCACACCTGTTCCAAGTGACAGCAGGAACACTTCATCCAGCGAAGGATTCGGTTTGTAACGGGCATCCTGGGTTTGGGCAAGCGCACACATGGCCGGATTGCTGGCGTAGACGCCACCGTCAACGTAACCGTCGACCGAGGGGAAGTATGTCGGTGCGGCGCTGGAGTATAAGCCGACGTCCGCCGCACGGAAACCCCGATCGCTATTGGGACCGGGAAAGTTGTGGAACAGCTTCGGCTTCCAGGTACGACGCTCTGACTTCGGGTCCTCGTTGTCAAGATCAAAAGCTGTGATCAAGACACGCTTTTTCAATTGGCCCAGTGTCGTATTACCAAAGAGCTTGCGCAACTCCCGGCGAAGACCCTTGATGCCATAGTCGGCCCCTCGAAGTTTGCCCAGATCCCCGAGGTTGTCCAGCCAAGAGTCGTCGAAGATCTTCGGCCCCCGCTCGACGTACAAGTCTCGGATTGTGGCCAGGTCGAGCTGCTGGGCGATCCCAAGCGCCAGCAGACCGCCAGTGGATGTGCCGGCGATCAAATCGGTCTCTTCGAGAAAATCCTCCAGTCCCGGCGTTGCGATGATTCTCTGAAGAACGACGGTCGTGAGGAGCCCTCGGATGCCTCCTCCATCAATCGAGAGGACACGATACTTTGCCATGGGTACCTCCTGTCTTTAGTGCAGCCTGGCGGTCTCTCCAATCTGAGCGGCGCCGTAGAAGGCGTGCGGACGTTCGGGGAAAATCGTCACCTGCACCTCGGGTGGAAAATCGAGCGATGGACTCGCCGATATTCTCGGGCGAGCGGTTCGCGGTCTTCTTTCGCAATTTGTCAATTCCCGGTTCCTCGACGATCTCTGCCGAGGCTTCTTCGTCGTTAATCGCTCCTATTTCCTCACACCGCAATGCTGGTAGGCGGCATGGTAGAGCACATTGCGGGACGATACGTCGTAAATCCAGTCCAACGTAACGCACCTTCCCGGGGAGCCGTACAGGTGCAGCAGGTCCTCGTTGATCCATGCGAATGAATAGCCGCGATACCCGCGAACCAGGACCGTGGCGACTGGGGTGTCCTTCTCTAAAATGACCGCCTTGGCCAGTGACTTGTCGTAGGGCACTTCAGTCAAATCGGACTCTTCCAAGAGAACTAACGTTCGCGTCCTGGAGGGAGATGTTGAAAGCGGGGTGGCGTCTTCCAGACTATCCTCGGCGGCATCAAAAGCGCGGAAGATGGGGGCTCGATCCTCTAGTCCTGCTGCCGACAAATCGAACTTGATCGGCGTTTTCTGCGCCCAGCAGACGGAAGCGAACACCAGAGACGTGGCTAAGAAGAATATTGATTTCATCGTTCAGTTAAAAATTGCATGGTCAGATTCCTATCCTTCGGCAACTTGCATGTAGCCGTCGGCACGCAGTTCCTCAGGATCTTCTCAGATTTGCACCCCCGGCAAAAGTCAGCGGGTCTTCATGAAGTCGTAGAGCCAGGCGCGGGCGTAGGACCAGTCGCGCTTGACGGTGGCGGTGGAAACGTCCAGCAGTTGGGCCGATTCTTCGACGCTGCAGCCGGCGAAAAAGCGCAGCTCCACCACCTTGACCAGACGTTCGTCCTCTTCTTCAGCCAGTGCGGTCAGGGCTTCGTCGAGGCCCAGCAGGTCCATGCGCGGGTCGGCGGACTCGATGTCGAGGTCGGCGAAGGTCACGCGCTGGGCCTCGCCGCCCCGCTTCTGAGCCGACTTGCGGCGGGCGTGTTCGACCAGGATGCGACGCATGGAGCGGGCCGCGGCGGCGAAGAAGTGGGCCCGGTTTTCCCACTCGGTTTGCCCTCCTACCAGACGCAGGAAAGCTTCGTTGACCAGCGCCGTGGGCTGCAACGTGTGTCCCTGACGTTCGCTGCGCATGAGGGCCCCGGCCAAGCGCCGCAGTTCGTCGTAGATGCGGTCCATGAGGTCTTCGTAGGCCTCGTCGTCGCCGGCGTTGACGGCCTTGAGCAGGGCTGTGACTTGAATGGGTTCGGAGCTCACCTTGGATTCCTTTCCGATGTCTGCATGGGAGCAGTCTGAGCGGGGGCGGGATGGGCGGGTTCACCGTCAGCAGGGGGCGCACTGTCTTGGCCGGGGACGGTCCCTGGGGGCGGTCCGCTGAGGTGGAGTTGGCGCAGGCGCTGACGGATGCGCCGCAGATTCCAGATCTGTATGCGGTTGGTGCCGCTGATTCCGGCCAGCAGATCCCCCGAGGGCGAAAAGCGCAGTCCCTCGAAGACAAGAGCGTCAGGAGTTTCCAGGCTCATCAAGGGTTGGCCGGACCGGGGATCGGCGAGTTGAATCTGCCGCACCGAGGAGGTAATGGCCATCAGTCCGCTGCCCTCGTCGAAATCGATGAGACCTGCGATGTTGGAAACCCTGAGAGGGCGCTCGATGCTGTAGAGCTCCCTCCAGGTTTCCACTTCCCAAGCCTTATAGCTGAGGTTGGAGCCGGTGATGAGCAGTTTGCCGTCAGGACTGAAGCCGACCCGCACCGAGTCCAGCCCCCGGCAGAGCACGGCCTGCACGGACCCGTCGCCCGTGTTCCAGACCTGCACGCGGTCGCCTCTCCAGTTGCCCGCCGCCAAGAGAGAACCGTCGGGAGTGAGGGAAAGGCTGTCGAGTTCCTTGATGGCCCGCAAACGGCGCTGCTTTTGCGGATCCTGCAAGTCGATCAAGACGACCTCCTCCCCCTGCAACAATGCCGCGTTGCGGCCGGAGTCATCGACAGCGACCCGCTCACAGGTCGGTCCCAGCACAGTCTCAGGACGCAAGTCCTCCGCCAGGGGTCCATGGGGGGGCAACTCCCAGCGCAGCAGCCCCTGCTGAGTACAGCCGTAGAGGTGGCCCTGGAGGGGATGGAAGAACAAGCCCTCGGTGGGCGAAGTGCTGAGGACGCGGGCCGGCCAATAGCCGTCGCTCTCCCACAGGATCAGGCCGTCGGTTCCCGCCGAGGCCAGCCAACGTCCGTCGGGACTGAAGACGGCGCGGGACGGGTTCTTGCCGCTGTGGCCGTAGAGGGTCCGGAACATGTCCTCATGCAGCACCGTCCACACGCCGAAGCCGGCTTTGGTGCGATAGGCCAGCTTGCCGCCGTCCTTGCTGAAGCCCCGAGCCCGAACCGGGGCCCGCAACAGTTGCTCTCCGGTGACGGCGTGCCAAAGTCGAGTCGTCTCGTCCCAGGAATAGGTGGCCAGCAAAGGAGAACGCGGCGAGAAATAGACCTCGACGATCTCGGCGTTGTGGCCGCGGTAGCGACCTAGAGGCGTCCAGGTGGCGGCTTCGAACACATGCAGGTCGAATCCGCTTCCCACCGCCAGCAAGCGGCCGTCGAAACTCCAGTCCAGCGCGAAGATGATGCCGGGAAGCTGAATCTCGCGAATCAACCTGCCGTCGAACTGATCGCGGATCTGAAAACGGTGCTGGCGACCGATCGCCACGGCCATCTGTCGATCGACGGGATTGGGCGCCAGGGCGGTGGCATAGTCAGGCAGGCCGACCTCGCGCACCTTTTGTCGCTTGGTCACGTCCCACCAGGTCAGGCCTCCCTCGTCGTCTCCCAACAAGAGGAGATCAGTCCCGGGAAGGAAGGCGATGGACTGGCCGGAGATGGCCGTGGGCAGATCGAGCACCGTCCGGCGGCTTTCCAGATCCCAAACCCGCACCGAGGCGGTCGGCCCCACGTCTTGGGGATCGTGGTACTTAACGGCCAGATAGCGGTTGTCGGAGGAAGCCGCCATGTACCAGGGATCGGGTCCGTGTCCGGGAAGGAACCCCAGCATCCGGTTGTCGGCGATACGGCGGATCTCCACGCGTCCGCCGCGGACGCCCAGCGCGTAGCTTTCCAACCCGTCGAGCATGAGGGTGGCGATGGGATCCGAAGACTCGACCGGCCATTCATGATCGAGCCGCAGGTCGGAGAGCAGCAGCGAAGCCACGGCTTCGTCCACCAGGTCCTGCCCCGGCTCGATTTCGGCGGCCTGCTCAAGCAGCCCCAGGCTGGCCAGGCGCTGGCCGGGGAGTCCGCTGCTGCGGTTGGCGCGGGCCTGGGCCACCAGCGCCGCCCTCAGCCGGTGGGTGGCGCTTTGTTCGGCCCGTTGGGCCCGTTCCAGGTTCTGGCGCAACAGCAGGCTGGCCACCGAAGCCCCCACGGCCAACACCACCACCAGCAAGATGACAGCCGCTCCCAGCGAAGTGGCCACCGGCTTGCGGCGCCAGATCAGCCAGAGCCGCTCCATCAGGTTGGATTGGCGGGCGCGGATGGGCTCGTGGTTGAGCCATCGTTCCAGATCGTCGGCCAGTTGCAGGGCCGAAGCATAGCGCAGCTCGGGCTCTTTGCTCAGGCACTTGAGGGCGATGGTCTCCAGATCACGGGGGACGGCTCCAGGACGTTTGCTGATGGGAGGCGGAGCTTCCTCCATGACCTTGCGGAAGACCTCCGAAACATTGTGTCCTTGAAAGGGTTGATGACCCGCCAAGGCCTGGTAGAGCAGGCAGCCCAGGCCGTACACGTCGGTCTGCACGGTCACCTCGCCCTTTGAGGGCGTGATCTGCTCGGGAGCCATGTAGGCGGGAGTGCCTAAAGCCCATCCGGTTTCGGTGCGGTCCTCGCCGGGATCGATGCGCTTGGCGATGCCGAAGTCGGCCACGTAGGGAGTCCCGTCTTCGTCGAGGAGGATGTTGGAAGGCTTGATGTCGCGGTGCAGCAGTCCTCGTTGATGGGCGTGGTGGACGGCCTGGGCGATGGTGACCAGGAGACGCACCAGGTCCCGCGGCTGCTGGCGCAGCCTCGCGAACTCTTCGCTCAGGCTGCGTCCTTCCACCAGCTTCATGGAGAAGTAGTGGCGTCCCTCCAGTTGTCCCACCGCGAAGACGGGGACGATGTTGGGATGGTCGAGGCGGGCAGCGGCCTCGGCCTCGGCCCGGAAGCGCTCGACCTCGCGCTTGGTGGCGAACTCGCCCACCCGCAGAAACTTGAGAGCTACGATGCGGTTGAGGCTGATCTGGCGGGCCCGATAGACCACGCCGGCGCCTCCCGAGGCGATCTCCGAGAGGATTTCGTAGTCTCCCAGCACGGTGCCGGCGGGGAGGCTGGGGATGGGCCCGGGAGGTTGCTCCCAGGGCGGGCTGTCGCCGTCCTGTCGGGAAACGTCGAGCGGTCCGCTGCCGCTGTGGGCCTCCAACAGGCGTTCGACCTTGGCGTGTGTCTTGGGGTCTTTGCGGCGCAACTCCACCAGCAGCCGCTCCCGCTGGTCGGGCGGCGCGTCGAGGATCTGGAGAAACCATTCGCGGGCGCTGGATGCCATAGTCGAAGAACCCTCTTATTTTACTCTAACGGCCTCGGTCTGGCATGGCCAACGAGACAGAAATCAGCACAGGGGCTTCTGGCAACAATGGTGGGGATCGCCGCAAGGATGCGCCTCCCACCCGCCGACGATCCTTTCCACACACCAACCCCGCCGCCGGCTGGCGATCTTGCAGGAGGACTCTGGGGGAAGAGCCGCCCGCCTTCCAGAGGGCTACCTGCCTCAACAAACCGAGCGGAGAGAAGCCTGGTGGGAGGAGTCTGGGGGAGGCGGCCGCCTTCCAGGGAGCAACCTGCCTCAAAGGACCGAGGGGAAACAGGCCTGGTGGGAGGCGGCCTCCTCCTGAGCCCAAACCGTACCCGCCGCAGCCCAGACCGCCAGCACGTCGATCAGAACTGCGGATAGCCATTTGCTGCCTGTCATCTTCGCCCACCTTGCCTTTTTGCCTTTCCTTATACCTTCTTGAAGTCCGGCTGACGAACAGGCCCGTTGACCCCTTTCACCGCCGCACACGTCAAGGTATGCTAACGAGGAGGTTCATCCATGAGGAATCTATTGACACTGGTGGTGCTGCTTCTGGCCCCTTTGGCAGTCGCCCTGCAAGCCGAGGACTGGCTGCAGGACGTCCGCTGGATCATCAGCGAGCAGGAGCAGGCCGAATACAAACAGGCCGCCAGCAAGAAAGAACGAAAGGCCTTCGTCGAGGCCTTCTGGCAACGGCGCGACCCCACTCCGGGAACGCCGGCCAACGAGTTCCGGCGCCAGTGGGAGCGACGGCTCCAGTTCGTCAAGAAGCACTTCCGCGAAGACCGCCCCGCCGCTGAGACCGACCGCGCCCGCGTCTATCTGCTCAACGGTCCGCCCGACGAGATCAAGACCCAGAGCGGATATGAGGTGTGGCTCTACAAAGGCGACGAGACCCGCGAGTGGTTGGCCAAGGACTTCGCGGTGGTCTTCCAAATGCCCAGGGCCGATTTCTTCGACCAGTTGGGGGCAGCCCGGGTCTTGACCGCCCCGCCCAGCGCCGCGGACCACAGTACGGGAGAGGCCCAAGCCCGTCGATACCAGTCGGGCGTCACCACCAACAAGAGCCGTTCCGCTCGCTACAAGGTGGTGCTGGCGGGGCCGCAAGACGACGTCCTCAAGAAGGACGGGTCGCTGCGGGGCACCATCATCTTCGAAAAAGGAGACGCCAGCGATTACATCGGGGCCGTGCTGACGCCGCGATAGCCGGGGCGGCAACGGATGGTGGAGGCATCGGGCAGCAGCAGATGGCCGCTGGGATGCGCATCAGGCTACTCGGCCCGCAGGGCCAGGGTGGGGTCGAGACGTGAGGCTCGGCGGGCGGGCAGCCAAGCGGCCAGAGCGGCGCAAGCCAGCAGGACGCCGATGACCAAGCCCGTCGAGGTGAGATCCCACAGCTCCACGCCGTAGACGGTGCCGGCCAAGGCGCCTGCCAGGACGGTCGAGGACGCCAGTCCCAAGAGCAGGCCCAGCAGGGTGGTGGTCATGCCTTCGCGCAGAAACTGTCTCACGATGGCCACCGGGCTGGCTCCCAATGCCAGGCGCACCCCGATCTCCTGACGGCGTTGGCCCACCGAATAGCTGAGCACGCCGTAGAGTCCGATGGCGGCCAGGGCCAGGCCTCCCAGCGCGAAAAACCCCATCAGCAGGGCGCTGAAGCGTTCGGGACCCAGGAAGCTCTCGATGTTCTCTTCAAAAGTGATGACCTTGGAGACGGGCTGGTCGGGATCGATTTCCCACACTGCCTGGCGCAAGGTGCCTCCCAGGGCTTGAGGAGCCAGACGGCTGTGCACCACCAGATCGATATTGGACTGATTCTCGCGCTGCCAGTAGGGAATGTACCAGACCGGGCGGTCGATGCGGAAATTGGGCCGATCTTCTTTGACGTCCTCAACCACGCCCACCACGGTCATCCAGGGATTCTCCTCATCGGGCGAGAAGATGCGGACACGGCGGCCCAGCACCGACTCCTGGCCGGGCCAAGCGCGGCGGGCGAACTCCCGGCTCACGACCACCACCGGACGCGACTCCTCGCGGTCGCCCTCGCGCAGGAGGCGGCCTTCCAGCAGTTTCACCCCGATGGTTTGCAGGTAGCCCGGGCTGACCAGCCGATGGGCCGTGATGGGAATCTGGGAGGGATCGGGCTCCGGGGCCCCTTCCACACGGAAACCCGCGTCCCAGGTGCCGTCGTCGAGCGGGATGTTGTTGGTGATGTCGGCGGAGAGCACGCCCGGCAGCGACTCGGCCTTCTGCAAAAGCTGGCGTAGGAAAGCCTTGCGGCTGTCGAAGTCGGGATAGCGGGCCTCCGGCAGCGACAACTCAAGGGAGAGGCGGTTGTCGAGCTGAAAGCCGAAGTCGACACTGGAAAGGGCTTGGAAGGAACGGACCATCAGTCCCGCTCCGGAGAGCAGGAGCACGGCGAAGGCGATCTGGACCACCAGAAGTCCGCTCAGCATGCGGTCGCTTCCCTGCCCGGCGCCGGCCTTGCCGCGGCGCTGCAGCAGATCGGACACGTTGGCGCGTCCCAGGGCCCGTCGGGCGGGCAGAAGTCCGGCGGCCAGTCCGGTCAGGGCCGTCAGAGCCAAGGCTGCGGCCGTCACCCTCCAATCGAAGGGACTGCTCTGAAAGACCTCGGTGGCGGCCCGGGACTGGACGGGAGACATCTCCAAGAGCCAGCCCGTCAGCAAGTAGGCCAGCGCTATCCCGGCTCCGCCGCCGACCAGAGCCAGCAGCAGTCCTTCGCTCAGGAATTGGCCCAGCACCTTGGAACGGCGCGCGCCCAGGGCACTGCGCAAAGCCACTTCGGGGAGGCGTTTGCGCGAGCGGGCCAGCAACAGATTGGCCACGTTGGCGCAGGCGATGAGCAGTACGAAGAGGCAAGCCGCCGCAACGGCCCATAAGGCCGGACGCAAGTAGCCCTCCAGGTCGCCCGTGATCTGCTGACGCAGAGGGATGGCATGACCGAACCAGCCTCGGGTCAGCCGCGGACGGTCCTGGTGCAGCCGTTCGGTGATGGAGCGCAGTTCGCTGCGGACCTGCTCCATGGTGACCGAGGGTCTGAGGCGACCCACCAGGTAGTAGGCGTGCCCGCTCTTCTCCTCGGGCGTCATGCTGGAAGGCTGGATGGCCAGAGGCGTCCACATTTCGGTCCTGGAAGGCAGGTCGAAACCCTGAGGGAGCACGCCGATCACCTCGTGGGGACGGTCGTTGATGCGCAGGGAGCGGCCCAGGACGCCTTCATCGCCTCCGAAGCGGCTCTGCCACAGGCTGTATCCGATCAGCGCCACAGCCTCGGCGCCAGGTTGGTCGTCCGCCGCCGTTATGAGCCGTCCGCGGGCGGGTTCGATCCCCAATACCTCGAGGTATCCGTGAGATACAGCCGCACCCGAGAGCCGTTGCGGATCACCATCGCCGGTCAGGTTGAATCCCCTTTGTTGACCCAGCCCCAACTGCTCCACGGTGTCGGAGCTGCCCAGGTAGGCCTCGTACTCCAGAAGCGAAGCGCCGTAGGGATCGAATCCTTCCCTCAAGGAGAGGATGTAGGCCACCGAATCGATGTCCCGAACCGGCAAAGGCCGCAGCAGCAAATTGTTGATGACGCTGAAGACCGAAGTGCTGGCCCCGATGCCCAGCGTCAGGCAGAGCAGCGCCGCCGCCGTCCAAGTGGGGTTGCGAAGGAATGAACGAAGAGATTGCTTTAGGTTTGTCATGCTTGTAACTGATTCATACGAAAGCACTTGTAGACAGTTCCTCTTTTCAGTCGCCAGTCATGGAGAGAAGCGGGTTGAACTTGGGCGGGCTCGTGTCCGTAGGGTAACGGTATGAAGCGAAGGAACAGGTATGCCTCGAGCTCAAACGAAAGGACGGCGAAGATATGAAGACAGGCAGGATTCTGGCGGCGATTTCAACGCCTTTGGCATTGCTCTTGGCTCAAACGGTGCTCTGGGCTCAAGAACAGGAGGGCATCCAGGAAGCTCAACCCGACCCGGTTGAGCAGATTATCCTCGGGAACCGGCTGGCCGCCGGGGTCGAGGATTCGGCTCTGAGCGGTGCGGGCGGAGAGTTCCTCTTCAAGCAGGCAGCCCAAGCCCGCATCGTGGTTATCGGAGAGGCTCACCTGACCCGAGAGATTCCCCGGTTGGCCCAAGCCCTGGCCTTGTCGCTCAGGCCGCATGGTTACGGCGTCCTGGCCATCGAAACCGGTCCCTCGGGAGCCGAATTGCTGACCGAGGAACTCACGGGCGCCGAGGATCTGACGCCGCTCAAGGAAACGCTGCATCGCTTTCCCCTCACCTTGCCCTTCTTCAACAAGGTGGAAGAGGCCGAGTTGGTGCGGCGATCACTGGCGCAGGGATACCAGGTGTGGGGACTCGACCAGGAATTCTTGGCCAGCGACCGCTACCTGCTCGACCGCCTGCTCGAGCTGGCGCCCGACGAGGAGGCCGCGGCTTACGTCCGCGAGCTTCAGGCCCTGGCCATGGAGGGCGCCCAAGCCTACATCGCCACTCAATCTGCCGACAATGTCTTCTACAACGCTGCCACGCCGGAGCAGTTCGAGCAGCTTCGCTCCAAGATGTCCGGCGCCGGGGAGGAGGCCGCCAAGATCGTCGACGAGATGGAAGCCACCGCCCACATTTACCGGCTCTTCCGCTCGGGCAAGAACTACCAGAGCAACTACGACCGCATCCGCCTGATGAAGCAACATCTCAACGAGGGGTTCCGCCTCATCTATCAGGGAGTCGACACCCCGCGCATCCTCATGAAGTTCGGAAGCGTCCACGGCGCACGCGGCTACAGCGCGCTCAACCAGCTCGACATAGGCAACCAGGCCGCCGAACTGGCCGCCCTCATGGGAGGCGATTCCCTGCACCTTCAGGTCATCGGCGCCCGCTACGACCGGGAAGGGCAGGTGATCGAGGTAGGTCAACGAGCGCCTCACCTCAAAGTCTTCTTCGACAACTTGCTGGAAAGCCAACTGACGGTCTTCGACCTGCGGCCCCTGCGTCCTTACTTTCACCGCAAGTCCAACCGCCAGGGCTACGAGCAACTCAACGACCTGGTGTGGGGCTATGACCTGCTGGCCGTTTACCCCACCCTGCACAGCGCCCAGGACCTCAATCCCAATCCCTTGGCAGGGGCGAACGATTAGTACGTCTGGCCCATCGCGAAGCCCTCCATAGCCTCGGCGAAGGAGGCCCGCAAGGATGATGGGCTACGGCTTGCCTTTGGTCTCTGGCTGGACGGTTCATAGAAAGTCAGCACAGCGGTCGCTTGAGGCTCTGGTGGGGA
Source organism: Acidobacteriota bacterium (assembly GCA_035471785.1). Classification (NCBI taxonomy): domain Bacteria; kingdom Pseudomonadati; phylum Acidobacteriota; species Acidobacteriota bacterium. The sequence goes on along the minus strand of DATIPQ010000020.1, from coordinate 7,768 downwards.
TCGCCGCAAGGATGCGCCTCCCACCTGCCGACGATCCTTTCCACAACACCAACCCTACCACCGGCTGGCCATCTTGCAGGAGGAGTCTGGGGGAGGGGCCCGCCGTCCAGAGAGCAGCCTGCCTCAAGAGCCCGAGGGGAGACAGGCCTGGTGGGAGGTGTCTGGGGAAGGACGCCCGCCGTCCAGAAAGCAACCTGCCTCAAGAGCCCGAGGGGAGACAGGCCTGGTGGGAGGCGCATCCTTGTGGGGGGGCTCCCTGGCTGCTACACTCCCGGCGTGAGATATCGAAGCGCTTCGCTGGCTGGCGTCCTGCTGTCGGCGCTGGCCTGGGGGATGGGGCAAGACAACGCCGTCCGCGTCCTGGACGCCATACCCGACTCCTACCCCAACGCCCGCACCGGCGGCAATTACATGTACAACTTCTACCTCCCTCCCCCGGGAACCGGATCGCCCTGGTGGCCCTCCTGGTCGCCGGACGGGAAGTGGCTGGCCTTCTCCCTGCAGGGCTCGCTGTGGAAGGTGGCCATCGGAAGGCAAGACGGCCATATCCAGCCCGGCCACGTGGCCTACCAGATGGTGGACGCTCCCGAGTACCTGTCGTCCCCCGAGTGGTCCCCCGACGGACGCTACCTGGCCTTTACCGCCGAGGACGACCGCCGCTCCATCAACCTGCGCCTGCTCGATCTGGAATCGGGACAGGTCAGGGCGCTGACCGAGGGCGATCATCTCAACCTCGATCCGGCCTGGTCGCCGGACGGATCGCGCCTGGCCTTCGTCTCCACCCGCCCCAACGGCTACTTCAACATCTTCGTGATGGAAATCAGCCGGGGAGCTCCGGGAGAAATCCGCCAATTGACCCAGGACGCCGACTTCGGCCGCAGCCGCCTCTACTTCGGGGCCCACGACCTGCACATCCAACCCGAGTGGTCACCCGACGGCAAGGAGATTCTCTTTCTCTCCAACCGCGGAATCCCCCTTGGGTCGGGAGGCTTGTGGCGCCTGCCGGTGGACGCCACCATTGAAAAAGCCCGGCTCATCCACAAGGAGGAAACCCTCTACCGCACCCGCGCCGACTGGTCGCCGGAGGGAACCCGCCTCATCTACAGCTCTCATCTGGGGGGCCAGTTCAACAACCTCTTCGTGCTGCCCGTGGAGGGCGGCGAGCCCTACAAGATGACTTTCGGCGAGTGGGACCGCTTCCACCCCCGCTGGTCGCCCGACGGGGAGTGGATCGCCTACCTCTCCAACCGCGGGGGACTGCCCCAGATCCGCCTGCTCCGGACCTTTGGGGGAACCGATGTCCCCCTCCAAATCCGCGCCAGGCGCTGGCTTGAACCGCCCGGACGCCTCAAGGTGAGAATAGAAGACGAGTTCAGCGGCGAGACGGTGGCCGCCCGCATCTACCTTGAGGCTTCCGACGGCAAGACCTACGTTCCCAGCGACGCCTATCACCGCATCGGACGGCTTGAGGAGCACCTCTTCCACACGGGCGGCGAGTTCGAAGTCGAAGTCCCCGCGGGAGAACTGCACCTGCAAGCCGTACGCGGATTCGAGTATCACCCGGCGGCCACGTCAGTCCGCATCGAGCCCGGCCAGGTCAGCCAGGTCAGGCTGCGACTGCGGCGCATGACCAACCTGAGAGCTTCGGGCTGGCGCAGCGGCAGCAATCACGTCCACATGAACTACGCCGGAAACCTCCACAACACGCCCGCCAACCTGGTCTTCATGGCCGAGGCCGAAGACATGGACGTGATCGGCGAAATGGTGGCCAACAAAGACAACCGCATCCTCGACCACCAGTTCTTTACGGGCCGTCCCCACCCCCTTTCAGATCAACGCCACCTGCTCTATTTCAATCAGGAGTACCGTCCGCCTTTTTACGGCCACGTCTCCCTCATCAACCTCACCGAGCACCTGATTTCGCCATACACTACCGGCTACGAGGGGACGGCCATCGAGAGCCTCTACCCCAGCAACACCGACATCTTCCGCCTGGCCCGCAAGCAGGGCGCCGCGGGAGGCTACGTGCATCCCTTCAGGGGTGACGAAGACCCGCTGGAGGGCAACCTGGGAGGCGCCAAGGGATTCCCCGTCGATGCCGCCCTGGGGACGGTCGACTTCCACGAGCTCATCTCCCACGCAGGATGGGCGGCCTTCCGCGTCTGGCACCGCATCCTCAACAACGGCTTCCGCATTCCGGCGGTAGGCGGGGAGGACTCCATCAGCAATCTGCACAGCACCGCCCTGCTGGGTCAGGTGCGCACCTATGCTCTCTCGGGACAAGACCTGACCTGGGAATCCTGGCTGGAGGCCACCCTTGCCGGACGCTCTTTCGTGACCAACGGTCCCCTGCTGCAGATGGAGGTGGACGGACACCTCCCCGGAGACGAGATCGCTTTACCCGGGGAAGGCGGCAGCCTGCGAGTCCGCCTGCGGGTCGACTCCATCGTTCCGCTGGACAAGGCCGAGTTGGTGATCAACGGCGAAGTCGTCCGCAGCGCCGACCTCTCCTCGCTGTGGACCCCGGAGCAAGGCCTGCGCTTCCAGGCAGAATGGGAGGTTGAGGCGACGGAAAGCTGCTGGATCACCTTGCAGGCCTTCCGCGACGGCCCGGTCCACCCCATCGACGACGGATTTCCCCAGGCCACCACCAATCCGGTCTGGGTCGGGGTGGGCGACCGTCCCGTCCGTTCCGCTGAGGACGCCGACTACTTCATCCGCTGGATCGACAAGCTCTCGGCCATGGCGGAAGAACACCCAGGCTGGCGCTCGCAAAAAGAAAAAGACCACGTCCTGGCCCAGTTCCAAGAAGCCCGTCAAGTCTTCCAGCAGCGAAAGTCCAGTGCTCCCGCTCGATAAACCCGCGGCAACGCGCACCGGACACTGGCCAGCGGAATGTGTTCTAATCGGTTCGCACCGACAAGACGTAGCTGCTGAAGGGAAGCATGGCACGAGCAAAAGCAGGTTTGCGGGCATGGCATCCCAAGGCACTGTTTGCCAAGCCGGACGCCAAGCTGGGCACCTTTCTGGGCGTTTTTACGCCTTCGGTGCTGACCATCCTGGGCGTCATCCTCTTCCTGCGAACGGGCTGGGTGGTGGGCCAAGTCGGTCTGGCGCCGGCTCTGCTCATCGTTCTGCTGGCCCATGCCATCACCTTCGCCACCGCCCTTTCCACCTCGGCCGTCGCCACCAACATGCGGGTGGGGACGGGCGGGGCCTACTACATGATCTCGCGTTCCTTGGGACTGGAGATCGGCGGAGCCATCGGCATTCCGCTCTTCCTGGCCCAGGTCTTCTCGGTCACCCTCTATGCCTTTGGACTGGCGGAGAGCATCCAGCTCTTCCGCCCCGACGTTCCCCAGCAGCCGGTGGCGGCGGCCACTGTCATCGTGGTGGCCTTGCTGGCCGCGCGCGGCGCCAGCTTTGCCTTGCGGCTGCAAGTTCCCATCCTGGCCTTGATCGGAATAGCCCTGATCTCATTCGCCGCAGGCGCGGCGGGGCGCTCCTCGGACAGCCTACCCCTGTGGCAAGGAGCCGCCACCGAGGTCAGCTTCTGGGCCGTTTTCGCCGTCTTCTTCCCCGCCGTCACCGGAATCATGGCCGGCATCAGCCTTTCCGGCGACCTCAAAGATCCGCGCCGCAGCCTTCCCCGGGGGACGCTGCTGGCTGTCCTGGCCGGATTCGTGGTTTATCTGACGGTGCCCATCGTCCTGGCCTTGACCAGCGATCCTCAGACCTTGTCCGAGGACAACCTGATCTGGTTCTCGATCGCCACCGTCCCCTGGCTGGTGGTGCCGGCTTTGTGGGGCGCCATCTTCTCCTCGGCCGTGGGCAGCATCCTGGGAGCCCCCCGCACCTTTGAAATGCTGCAAGAAGACCGTGTCATCCCCTTTTTGCCCAAGAAGATCTGGGGACTGAGCATGCCTCACTTCTTTTCCACCGCCCTGGCGCTGGCCGCGGTCGGACTGGGAGACCTCAACGCGGTGGCGCCCGTGCTCACCATGTTCTTCCTCACCACCTACGGCATGGTTAACCTGGTGGCCGGACTCGAGCAGTTGAGCGGAGCGCCCTCCTACCGGCCCACCATCCGGGTGCCCTGGATCGTCTCTCTGGGCGGCGCCGCCGGGTGCATCTGGGTCATGTGGCTGATCCAGCCGGCGGCCGCCATCGTGGCCGCCTTCGTGGAATTGCTCATCTACGCCGGACTGCGCCGCCGCTCGCTCAGCACCTCCTGGGGAGACGCCCGTCATGGCGCCTTGATATCCCTGGTCCGGGCCACTCTCTTGAAGCTGCGCGAGATGCCCGTCGACTCCAAGAACTGGCGACCCCACATCCTGGTCTTCGCCGGGGACGTCGAAAAGCGGCTCGACCTGATCCATTTCGCCTCCTGGCTCAACCAGGAGCGGGGCATCGTCACCGTCTGCAACCTGCTGGTGGGCGACCTGGAAGAACTCACATCCGAGGCTTCAGATCGGACCCGGAAGGCCAACCAGAGGCTCAGGGCCGCCGACTTGGTGGCCTTCGCCGAAACCGACATCGTCGACGATTTCGAAGAAGGCGCGGTCCAGGTGCTGCAAGCCAACGGCATCGCCGGCATCGCTTCCAACACCATCATGTTCGGATGGAGCGAGAAAACAGATCGTCTGCCTTCGGTGCTTCGCATCACCCGGAAGGCAGCCATGCTGGGCAAATCGACGCTGTTGTGCCGCATCAGCTCGCGCCGCTGGGTCAACTCCATGCGCAGCATCGACGTCTGGTGGGGCGGACTGGAACGCAACGGCGACATGATGTTGCTTTTCGCCTACCTGCTCTCGGCCAATCCTGAGTGGTCCGGGGCCCGTATCTCGGTCAAGGTCATCACCACCAACGAGATGACCTATGAACGTGCCGAGAACACCCTTTCGGGCCTCATCGAGCGCAACCGGATCAACGCCCGCACCGAGATCATCGAGTTGCCCGAGGACCAGACCGTGCAAGAGGTCATCGCCCACAAGTCGCGCCAGGCCGACCTCGTCTTCCTGGGCCTGCGGGATTCGCCCTTGGGCAGCGAAGAAGAGTACGCCAAACGGCTGGACAGCCTGGTGCAGGACCTTCCCACCGTTATCCTGGTGCGCGCCGCCGGTCCTTATGCCGGCCAACTGCTGGAGCGTCCCGACGTGAACGAAAACGGCAACGGAGAACCTGCCGAAGGGCTTCCCGATTAGCCGTGGGGAATCAGTCGCCGCGGCGCGCCAACTCGGCTTCGGAAGCGATGTAGCCGAAGGCGGCCCAGCCGGGCTGCTCGACGATCTGGCCGAAGATCTTCATGGCTTCTTCGCGCCGCCCGTTGTAGAGGTGCCAGTTGCCGATTCCGTAGCCGACGGTGGCCGACTGCAGTCCGTCCGCTTCAGGATCGAGCAGGTCCTGCGGCGTCTTCAGTCCCTTGTACATCAGCAGCAGGTCGTAGTAGGCCTGGTTTTCGATGATGTCCATGCCTTCTTCGACGGGCATGAGCACTTCCCGCGCCTCCTCCTGGCGCCCCAGCCGGCGCAGGGTCATGTAGAGCCAGTGGCGGGTGGCCACCTGCATGTCGTTGTTCCTGGAGCGCTGCAGGCATTCTTGATAGGCGTCCAGCGCCTTCTCGAAATCGCCCTTCAGGTAATGGGCCAACCCCAGGTGGTAGTAGATGTTGGTCTGCAAGGTGCTGGTGGGGACGTTGCGGGCGTTGGGCAAGCCGTCCTCTTCGACCTCGTCGGGCTGGCCCTGGGTGAGTCCGGCCGCCTTCTCGAAGTCGTCGATGGCCCAGTCGAAGCGGCGCAAAGTGATGAAACGGTGCCCGCGATGACGCAGCAGGTGGGGACTGGCTTCGTGTTCCTCCAGGCCCTGCGTATAGGTCTTGACGGCCTGGCGGTAGCGTCCCAGGTAAGCCAGCCGCCGTCCCACCCAGATCAGGTTCTCCTCGCTGGGATTCTCCCTGTAGCGCTTGCGGGCCTCTTCCAGCTTGGCCTCAAACTCGGCCCGCACCTCGGAACTCACAGGGGGCGTGCGCAGTTCCTTGCCCAGCAAAGACCGGGCCTGCACCTCGGGTTCTTCCTCCCTGTCCTGACCAGCTAGAGGTGCCCCCGCCATCAACAGGACGATCACGGCCGCCGTCCTCGCCAGACCCCAATAGGTCATCCGTTCAAGCATCAGTGCCTCCATTTCCTCCTGAGGATACCCGACCTTGCACCCGACTCAAAAGTATTAAGCTATTAGGACCATGACCAAAGACACGCTGGCCCTGTTTTCGTTCATCTGCCTGCTTTCGGGGCCTGCCTGCCAGGCCGCTTCCTTTCAGGAGGCCGCGATTTTCGGACCTCCGCAGCGTCTGGCCACCGGAAGCGAGCCCTCGGCCGTGGTGGCTGGCGACATTGACGGCGACGGGCGCCTCGATGCCGTGGTGGCCAACCAGGGCGATGGCGACCTGTCTCTTTTTCGAGGAGACGGTCAGGGAAGGCTGGTACCCATCGGCCGGGTGGCTTGCGGCGACAGCCCCACCGGACTGGCATTGGCCGACGTTGACGAAGACGGCAAGCTCGACGTCGTCGTGGCCAACCACGAGACCGACTACCTGACGATCCTCAGCGGAGACGGCCGGGGCGGATTCAGTCCCGCCCCCGACTCGCCCTTGACCATCGAGGTCAGCCCCCACCCGCATGAGGTGCGCGTCGCCGACCTGAATCAGGACGGACATCCCGATCTGCTGGTCGATCACCGCGACGGCGAAGGACTGCTGGTGTTGCCGGGCGCGGGCAAGGGGCGCTTGCAGTCGCCGGGGCAGCTCATCAAGACAGGAGGCGATCCCTACCGGGGCATGGAAGTGGCCGACGTCAACCGGGACGGCAAACTCGACCTGCTCACCCCCAATCCAGGCAACGTCGGGCTGGTCCTGGGCGAAGACCCGGCGACGCTTGCTTTTCAGCCCATCCGCACCGTCAACGCCCACCGCCCCTTCGCCATCGCCTTGGGCGATTTGAATGGGGACGGCCACCTCGACCTGGTCACCGCCTCTGAACCGTCTTCGCCGCCGGGAATCTTCCTGGGCGACGGCCAAGGCCGATTCAACGAGCACCCGAACGCCCTCTCCTCCCTGCCGCAGGGGGCCAAGAACATCGTCACGGCCGATTTCAACGGCGACGGATTCGACGATGCCGCCATCGCCAACTGGTCCTCTTCCCGAATCCTGCTCCTCTTAGGCGGGGCCCAAGAGATCGTCGAGAACCGCTTGCAAGCCGCCCCCAATCCGTGGGGACTGAGCGCCGCCGACCTCAACCAAGACGGCCGCCCAGACCTGCTCATCACCTCAAACACCGAGTCTCGACTGCTGGTCTTCCTTACGGGGCGCTGAGTAGTGCAGTGCGTCAGAGGTTTGAGCCACCTGTCGCGTTATTCCACGCGTTCGACCTTGGCCGTCTGAAACCCAGGGTGGCGCCGCCGTCTCGCTGGCGCTCGCCGGGGCTGACCCTGGGCTGGCGAATCGCTCCCTTTCAGGGAGCTTATACTGACTTTCAACCCAGTCGCTGCCTACCCACCGTGTCAAAGCTCAAGTACTGAAGGGGAGCGATTCGACTAGCCCTCGATTAGCATTAGCCCAGGGTGCAGCACCGTCTCGAGGCTCAAGTCCGGGCTCGCTGAAGGCGAGCGATTCGATTAGCCCAGGGTGCAGCCCGCGGCAAGCGAAGCGCAGCAAGGGCGAAACCCTGGGTACGGCGGTTCACCCCACAAGCTAGAATGCAGCATGGTTTAAGTC
>DATIPQ010000019.1 GCA_035471785.1 Acidobacteriota bacterium | reverse complement strand
GCCAACCGAACTGCCTTCGATCGCCGTAGTCCCCCTCAGTCCGGCAGCTTCATACATGTAGAGAATCTGGGCGTACTGCATCAACATCGATATCACCAGTCTTCGAGCTTCCCGATTGTCGGCCAGTACTTTCTTCACCTTCGACCACATGAGTGCTTCTTCCGGCCCCCTGGCTGACAGTCGGCCCAAGAGCCGCCAAACCTGGGGATCGTGGGACGAAAGGTCCTCGGCCGGGCAGGCGTGAGCCCCTTGCCGGATCCTGGGCCTGAAGCCTTGAGCGAAGTGGAGAACGCGACGAGCGAACGCCGAGGGGTGATAGAGGCGTTCGCAGAGGTCACGCAGGCCTGCTATTAATTGGCGGCGGCTCATCTGCAAAGGGCTGATGTTGGTGCTCCAAGGTGATGCCGCCACCTCAGAGCCTCCGACCAAGCGGCCAGCCTCTTTCATGCGGGCGTGCAAAGGCGTGGCTTCGGGAGCCACTAAAGCTCCGAGACTGAAGATCGGAATGGGGGAGGCCATCGCGAACCGGTACTGAGTCTCGAAGATATCCAGGCCGTCGGAGTCAAAGCCGACGATCATTCCCCCGCTGACCGCGATTCCGTGCTCAAGGAAACGCCCGATTTCGTTGAGCAGTTCGATGTTCAGGTTCTGGCGTTTCCGACTTTCTCTGAGACTGTCTTCGTTGGGAGTTTCGATGCCGATGAAGACGCTTGTAAGTCCTGCTTCGGCGCACATTCGCAGCAGTTCCTCATCGCGGGCTGCGTCGATCGACACCTGGGTATACAAAGTGAGAGCCTTCCCTTTTCTTGTCTGCCAGTCCCTGATCGCCACCAACAACTCCTTGGCCCGGCTTCGATGAACTGTGAAATTGTCGTCTGCGAGAAAGATGTGACGGTACCCGTGCCCATAGACTTGATCTAATTCCGCCAGGACCTGGGCAACCGGCTTATGGCGCTGTTTCCGTCCCAGATACTGAATAACGTCGCAGAACTCGCATTCAAATGGACACCCGCGCGAGGTTTGGACCGCTCCTAACAAAGCCGCAGAGTTGGGATACAGGCCCCACGCAGGTCTTGGACATAAAGTGAGATCCGGACGCCCTCCCCGGTATTCGTCTTTCCAAGAATCCGCCATAAGATCGCCGAATAGCTCTTGCGAAATGCCCTCTATTTCTCCTCTTACCAGAATGTCGCAGTAGGGGCGCAGTTCCCTGGGGCTGAGGGAAGCGTATGGTCCTCCAATGAGCACGGTGCGTCCCCGATCGCGAAACTGCGAGGCGATCCGCTTCATGGAGGCCGATTGAGTGATCTTTCCTGTGATGGCGACAAAGTCGACATCAGCGTCGTATCGGATCGGCGATAGGTTCTCATCGCATAACTCGACTCTAAGCCCGTCTGGAACCAAGGCTGCCAAAGTCACGGTCGCCAAGTCGGCGATGAGGGTCCGATTGGGCAGGCCTGATGCCGCGAAGACCTCGGCCCCGTAGTAGGTCGGGAAGTCTGACCTCGGATTAATGATGTAGATTGACTTCACCGTCGATATCCTGGAATCGTCTTGAAGCTATGTTTACACTAGACTTTTCTTCGGCTGTTGCCAGAAACTAGACTGTTCACAAGATACCATAATTGAGTATCTTTTGGCAACCATCAAAATAGTTGAGAAAACAGAAGGTCGAGCGGTGGTGAGGGTCAAGGAGTATTCGAATCCCGTTCTTCAACGCGGGAGGCATTTACCATTGCTGCAGCGCTTGGGAGAAGATGCTCAGGAAGGAGTTGGCTTGGAAGCCGTCTAGGGCGCGGTGGTCGATGGTCAGTGTCACATAGGCCATGGGGCGGATGAAGAGGGCGTCGCCGTGTTGGGTTTCTTTGACGACGGGGCGCTTTTCGATCTTTCCAACGCCCAGGATGGCGCTTTGGGGCTGGTTGATGATGGGGGTGGCGATGAGGCTGCCGCTGACGCCGTGGTTGGTGATGGTGAAGGTGCCGTAGCGCATTTCCTCTTCGGTCAGTTTGCCCTTGCGGGCGCGCTCGGTCAGGTCTTGCAGCTTCTGGGCCATGCCGAAGAGGCTGCGCGATTGAGCCTGGCGGATGACGGGGACGACTAATCCGCCCTTGACGGCGGCCGCGATGCCGATATTGCAGTCGGCGAAGATCTCCAGTCCGTCGTCGTGCCAGCGCGAGTTGATCTCGGGGACGGCCTGCAAGGCCTGGACGGCGGCGTCCACGAAATAGGCCGTATAGGTGAGCTTGGCGCCGCGTTTGAGGAAGTCGTCGCGGTTGGCGGCCATGTGCTCGGCCACCCGGGTCAGGTCGGCCTCGAAGACGGCCGTGACGTGGGGGGCCGTCTCTAGCATGCTCTGCACCATGTGGGAGGCGATCTTGCGGCGCATGGTGGTGTGGGGGACGAAGCGGTGCCCCACGCCTTCGTCAGAACGCGAGACCACCACCGGTTCGTCGCCGTCGCCGGCCACGCGTCCGGGCTGCTCGGCGGCGCTGCGGGCTGAAGCGCCTTGCAGATAGCTTTGGGCGTCGGCGAAGGTAACCCGCCCTCCGCGTCCGCTGCCGGGGATGCGGCTGACGTCGAGTCCGTGCTCCTTAACCAGGCGGCGTACGGCGGGACTGAGGCGTTCTTCCTTACTCAGCCTTTGCCGGGCCTCCTCTGCTTGTCCTGCCGAAAAGCCCGCCTCCGGCGTGGAGTCTTGAAGTCCCCAGTGACCTTGCGGCTTTCGCGGCTTAGCGGCGGCGCCATCGCCGGCCTCGGCCTCAGCCTCCAGCGAGATGCGGCCCAGCACCTGGCCGGGCTCGACCGACTCGCCGGCCTTGGCCAGGATCTCCTCCAGGCGTCCCGATTGAGGGGCGGCGACTTCGATGTTGACCTTGTCGGTGCTCAGCTCCAACAGGGGCTCGTCTTTCTCGACTCGATCTCCAACTTCCTTCATCCAGGCCGAGACGGCGGTTTCGGTGCCTTCCTGGCTGTCCTCTGGAACGATGACGTTGACGTGTTGAGGCATAGGAGCATTCTACCGGAGGTTAAAATTCAACCAAATCCACGATCTTCTGGGCGATGGCGTCGACACCCGGGAGGATGGCGGTCATCAGTCCCACGTTGTGGGGGATGGGCAGGTCGGGGACGGCCATGCGTTCAATGGGTGCGTCGAGGCGGAAAAAGGCCTCCTTGGTGAGGACGGCGGCGATTTCGGCTCCGAAACCGGCGGTCTGTCCGTCCTCGTGGACGATGAGGCAGCGCATGGTGCGGCGCACCGATTCCACCACCGCCTCCTGGTCCCAGGGAGAGATGGTGCGCAGGTCGATCAGGTGACAGTCCTTGCCCGACTGTTCCACCGCTTGCATGCAACGCTCCACCATGGCGCCCCAGGTCACGATGGTCAATTGATCTCCCTCGCTCAAATGGGCGGCCTGTCCGAAAGGCAGCAGATATTGGTCGCCGGGGTAGGGACGCCGGGCTACGGGGGCATCGAGCAGGTAGCGGTGCTCGAAGAAGATGGTGGGATTGGGCGAGCGCATGGCGGCCCGCAGCAGTCCCACCGCGTCCTCGGCATTCGAAGGCATGGCCACCTGCCATCCGGGGGCGTGGGCCCAGAGGACCTCGCCCGAGACGCTGTGCCAGGGGTCCCCGCACTTGAAGTAGCCTCCCGGCATTCGCACCACGATGGGCGCGGCGAAGCGGTTGTTGGTCCGCCAGCGCAAGGTGCCGCAGTTGTTGAGCTGCTCGGCGGCGGGATCGGCATACTTGCGGAACTGGATTTCGGCCACCGGCATGAGTCCGGCCAGGGCCATGCCCACCGAGCGTCCGATGATGCCTTCTTCGCTCAGGCTGGTGTCGAAGACGCGCTGGCAGCCGAAGGCCTCCTGCAAGCCCATGGTGGCGGCGTGGACGCCTCCCTTGGGCCCCACGTCCTCGCCGAAGACGAGCAGTTTGGGATTGCTTTCGAGTTCGGCTTGCAGCGTCTTGCGGATGGCGGTGAGCATGTTGATGCGGTTGCCCTCGGGCTGCGGCTCGCTGGAGGAATCTGGAAACTGGTGTCCCTCGGCCGCCAGTCCGCCTTGCTGCGAGGATTCGACGGACCCGTCAGGGGCCTCCTCGGCGAAGAGATAGCGCTTGACGCTCGAAGGTTCGGGTTGAGGACGCTCGAGCGCCTTCTCCAGAGCCTCTTCCACGGCTTCCTCGACCTCGGCTGTCAGCACCTTCCACTCGTCGTCGGAGAGCAGCGAGGGGATCAGCGCCTGCTTGAGCCGCTCCAGCGGGTCGCTCTCACGCTCTTTTTCGACTTCTTCGCTGCTCTTGTAGGCTTGGGTGTCCTGGCCCGAATGTCCGCTCAGGCGGGGGACGGTGAGGCGGATCAGGGCCGGTCCCTCCCCGCCGCGCACCTGTTCGACGGCCTGCTTGATCTTGCCGGCGCAGTCATAAGGGTCGGTGCCGTCGCCTTCCAGCACGGAGAGATTGCCGAAGGACTCCAGATTAGCGGCGATGTTTCCGCCGGGGGTCTGCAAATGGGCCGGAACCGAGATGGCGTAGCCGTTGTCTTCGATGAAGAAAAGCAGCGGCAGCTTGAGCGTCGTGGCCATGGTCAGGCTGGACCAGAAGCCGTTGGTGGCCACCGATCCTTCCCCGCCCAGCACTACCGTGACCGCTCCGTTCCATGCTTCGTCCTCAAGCACGTCGCGGCGGTAGAGGATGGATTGGGCCCATCCGGCGGCGGGCGTGTACTGCGAGCCCACGTCGCCCGACATGGGCAGGACTGTGACCCCCTGCCCGCCCGCGCTGGAGGGTTTGTTGCAGACCACCCCGATGTCGCGTCCGCCGCTGTAGCCTCCGCTGCGCATGAGCGGGCCCGCCATGGCGTCCTCCACTTCCACGCCCAGCGTCAGCAGCAGAGGACGCGAGCGGTAGTAGGCGCTGGCGGCATCGTGGGGATGATCGAGCAGGCTCCCCAGCAGCACCTGGATGAGTTCATGGCCGCGGGCCGAAAACTGGTAGAGCACCTTTTTCTCGGGCACCAGGCGGGTTTCCTCCACCTCGTCGATGCGTCGCGAGGTGAGGATCAGCCGGGCTGCCTGCTTCCAGTTGAAATCGGGGTGCAACTTGCTCATTCGTAGCCCCAGTATCCGTCCAGCATTTCGGTGCCCGTGTTCTTCTCCAGTCCCTCCGAGACCATGCGGAAGGCCTCCACCACGCCGGGGACCAGCAGGGCGCGTCCCGTCTCGTCGTAGACGAAGTGGACGCGGAAGCCGTTGGCCGTGCCCAGTTCGTAGTTGAGCTGGCGGGCCCAGCGGGCCAGTCCCTTGAGGCGCAGGAGCAGAGCCACCAGTCCGCTGCTAGTGAAGTAGGAATAAGGCTCCAGCTCATTGAGGGCCTGACGCAGCGAGTCCTCGTCGGGGTGAACGTGAACCTTGCCGCGCAGGTCTTCCTGATGGCTGAGGGCGGTCACCAAAGTGGCCTGAGGACGCAGGTCGACGAACCCGTTGGCGAAGTGAAACTCGCAAAAACGCTGGAAGTCCTCGTCGCTCGAGATCCCCCGGCCGCGGCCAAGCGCCGTCTCGGCCTTGCGATACTCCTCGCGCAAGTAGCTGATGAGCCCGTAGTCATGAGCCCACACCCTGTCGATAGGCGCCAGGAAGTATCCGGCGGCGATCATGGTCTTGTCCTCTTCCTGGTAAAGGATGGGCGAGCCCAACGAGGGGATGGCCCAAACCGCCCGCAGCACCGCCCTGAGGATGCGCCAGGCCGCCTCGCGCCTCTGATGATGGGGGAAATCGATGCTGCGCAGACCTTCCAGGTCGTGTTCGTCCCGGGCCGTCACCAGGATCTTCAGTTGTTGGGCCAGCTTCAGGGGATCCCAGTCGGCCACGCGGTCCAGCGTCAGCGGACGGCTGTGGGCTTCGAAATAGCCGTTGGGATCGAAATACTCCAGGTCGACGTGCTGCTCGATGGAGGAAAAATCGAGCGTCCTGAGGCGATGGAGCAAGATGAGCAGGCCCAGCAAATGCAATTCGGCCTGATGTTTGGGCGATCCCAGGTCCTGCAGGGCCTTGGCCTGGAGTCCGGTGGTTTGGTTCAAGCGCAGGGGCTGCTGTTGCAGCAAGTCGAAGACCTGGCGCGAGTTGTCGGTCTCTGTGTAGTAGCAGACGTTGTCGACGAAGCGGGGCGCCTGGGGATCGTCTCCGAAGACGGCTGTGCGGGCCAGGGTGAATCCCAACTCGCTGGCCGAGGCGACCCGCATCACCCGGTAGAGGGCGTCGGCGTTGGGGACGCTGAAATAGCCGTTCTCGCCGCTCTTGATCACGTAATCGCAAACCAGCGGCGCGCCCGCGCTGAAGGCCAGCTCACGGTGGCTGGGATTGGAGATTTCTACGTGCTCAGGCGGATAGACGTGGATGGTGCCCCCGTCGTAGTCGGCCTGGGGAATCACCTCGTGGCCGGCCCGCATGGCCTTGGCCAGCTTGCCCCGAGCTGCCGACTGGACGGGAGGCGACTTCTTGTGCAGGATGGCGTCGATTCCGATGGCGGCGGCGGTCACCAGCATGCGGATCCCCCGCTCGGCGTAAAGGTCGGTCAGTTTCTCGGCGAAAACCTGCTTGGTGCGCAGCATTTCCTGCGACCCGCTGTGTGCGAAGCCCAGGCGGATGGTCCGTACGCCCTCCGGGTCTTCGTCGTACATGCCTCCGATGCCGGTGGTGTGGGCCACCAGCACCTCCTCGGCCAGTTGGCGGGAAATGTGTCCCAGATCCTCGGGGAAGACCCGCAGGTAAACTTCCTTCAGATCCGAGAGCAGCTTGCCTTCGGGTATGCCCATGGCGGCGGCGAAGCTTTCCAGATCGCCGAGCTGATAGGTGGCAACGCTGGCCAGGGGAATGGAGACCACCACGCTCTGAAATCTCCGCCCCTCGCGGGGCAGCCCGCGGCGGCCCCGGAAATCCTGCAGGAAGCTGGTGAAGGGATGCGCGCTCTGCGCCTGCAGGGCCTCGGCCAGCACCTGAACGCGCTCTTCGATGGAGGCGTCCGGCTTGACCCCACGGCGCTCCTGGAAGGCCTTGGCGGCGGCCTCCACCTCTTCGGCGCGCTTGCGGGCCGCGTTCTTCATCTCCGGGATGGAGGGGTCGATTGACAGCGTTTCCAGTTCGATAACGGCTCCCGAAGCCATGCGGTAGCCCACTTCCGGTATGCGTTCGGGCTTGCACCCGTAGTCGCGTTCATGAATGCCGAAGAGGCTTTGGGTAAAGTCGCGTATCTCGCGGTGGGTATGTCCAGTCAGCACCAGGTGGGGTGCGGCCTCCTGTTTCCCGTGACGCAACGCTTCCCGATAAAAGTCGAGCACGCCCATAGCCATGGCTCCGCCCACGGCCCCGGTTCCGCCGAAGACGACGTGAACCTGCTCGAAGAAACGCGGGTCCGAGGCCGCCTCGCGCAGGCGCTTGCCGAAACGCACTTGTTTGAAGTGTTTCGTCATATTCGAAGTGGAAATGTATCGTACTCTGTGCTTGCGGGCCAAACTCTGCCGGCCCTGACGAGCGCCTTCAGTAGTATCCGCGACGATGGCGAACCGCCAGTTGAGGCCGTCCGGCCACCTTGACCTGGATGCGCTTGTAGGCCGCCGAGGGAGAGGAGGGAGGCTGGTAGGCCAGCGTGTAGAGGCTGCGCAGTTCCTCGGCTATCTCCTCATAGGCGGGGGAAAGCTGGCCGGCGTTGCTGGGCTGGTAGAGACGTCCTCCCGTCAGTTGAGCCAGCCGCCGCAGTTGACCGCGGGCTTCGCGATAGGCCATTTCGGCGATGACGTTGCCGTAAACCTCCAGAGCCGACCCGTAGAAATCCTGGGTGTCGAGGTGGATGGTGTAGAGAATCGAATCCGATTCCAGCGCCGCCTGGTAGGTTTCCAGGAAGGTGCGGTCGGGGGCGGACTCGAAATCGCCCAGCAGCGAGTCGTCCACTCCGTCGCTGAAAATCACCAGTGCCTTGCGTCCTTCGATCTGACCCAGCCTGCCCAAGGCCTGGTGGACCGCTTCATAGAGGGCGGTGGCTCCTTCGGGACGCAGGCGGCGGACGGCCCGCTTGAGCAGTTCGCGGTCTTGAGTGAATCCCGATATCCATCGCACCTGCTGGCTGAAGGTGGCCACCGCGATGCGGTCGCTGGGGCGCATCTGCTCGATGAACCTGACGGTGGCCTGGCGCAGCAGACGGATATAGTCGGCGGTGGAGCCGCTGACATCCAGCAGCAAGAGCAGGTGAAAGGGCTCCTGGCCGGACATGAAGTTGGTCAGGGGCTGCTCGACTCCGTCCTCCCACAGGCGGAAGTCTTCGGCCTTCAGCCCGGCTTGCAGGGCGCCCGTCTCCTGGTGCCGTACCACGGCGTTGAGCCTGACGCGGTCGACGTTGACGCGGAAAACCCCCTCCTCAGGAACGTCCTGCTGATCGCCCTCAGCACCTTGAGGAGCAGCTTCGGGCTGCGGCGGACGCAGGGCGGGCGGCTGGGAAGCCGGGACGGGCGGAGGCCGGTCCGTGGCAGCAGGGCCAGCTTCGTCGGCGCCGCCCTCGAGCAGGCGGGCTTCGTCACCCTGGCGGATGGAGACGTCGCCGGCGTGGCTGGCGATCTGCAGGGTGGAGGCCCGCTTGGCCCGGCCCAGGCTCCGTTCCAGCTTGCCGAAGGCTGAGGGGTATCCGTCCCAACTCACGGTGCCCCCTGTGGTAACGCTGAGTTGCAAGTCAAGCCCCGACGCCAGATCGCATTCGACCTCACCGTAATCGGTCGACAACTGCACCGTCTCCCCCGGCTGGACGCGGCTGATCAGGCGGATGGTCCCGCTCCTGGAATAGGCCCGCAGCACTTCGGCCTGCAGGTCTTCCAGGATGACCGGGCCGCGCAGCGTTTCCACCTTCACAAGCCCTTTCAGCTCCCGCACATGCACCTGGGCCGAGATGGAGTTGAGGCTGACCTCGAGATCGGCCGGAATGCGGACTTGCAGATCGGTCCAGGCTGCCGGATCTCCCAGGTTGTAGGTGTGCAGCATGATGCGGTGACGATGGCGCACCAGCAGGACTTGCAGGTCCCCCTCGGCCTCTCGAGCTGCATGTTTCAGGTAGCGGACCTCGACCCGGGAGCCGTTGCCCGGACTCACCTGCACCCGTCCCCGGTGGTTGCGGATGATCAGTTGGTCGCCCCGGTTGGCCTCTATGGAAACGCCTTCGTATGGGGCCGGCTCCTGCGCGCCCTGGGCGCTCAAGGGCAGCAGGGCGAGGAGGGCGAGGTATAGGATGGGGGGCAATGGCATGAGACTATTTTAGCGGTTTGTCCTTCTGCCAACGGGTCAGCCGGTCCTTAATCCTTTATGCCCTTTTGAACTTTGGTCTAGATCGCCGCACGGATGCGCCTCCCACCAGTCCTGCAACCGGGCAGACTTCTTGAACCTGGGGGGTGGCTGATTCTTTTCGCAGGTTCTGAGTACCCGGCGGGCTAAGTCGGGCTAAGTCGAGGGGTAGGGGTACCGGCAACCGCTATGAATGGTGGGAGGCGCATCCTTGCGGCGATCCTGAGAATGCTGCCGGTTCGCCGCTCCGCCTCCTACGGTTGCCGCCGTCACGGCCGCTACTCTTCCTTGCGTTGGGCGGCGGCGCCTTCCAGGTAGCGCCGGCCCTTGGTCATGAGACTGACGAACTGTCTCTCGTCTTTGGCCAGCACCGCCGAACGGATGCGTTCGACCGCGTAGAGCAGGGCCGCCAGCGACTCGGTACCGTAGTCGTTAAGCGACTGAATCTCGAAGTACATGTGGGGGTTGTCTTCGGAAACCCGCGAGGCCACCTCGAGTTGCGATTCGAAGGTCGTGCTGGACAGCTTGGCCAGGGTGGGCAGGGCTTCCTGCGACTCGGCCAGGGCGGTGGCGAAGGCGATGTTGAGGGCATGGGAGAGGCCCAGCACGTAAGCGATCAGGCGGTCATGCGATTCCAGGTCGGTGTCGACTTGCACGGCCATGGTCGATTCGAAAAGCCGCCGGGCTTCCCGGGTGGCGCGGGGGACGCCTACGTCCACGAATATCACGTGGCGCCGCGAGAGCAGTTCGGTGTCGGGTCCGAACATGGGGTGGATGGAGGTCACCCTGGCGCCCGCCGCCGCCAGCTTGCGCAGACTCTCCCTGAGCGGACTCTTGAGCGAGCCGATATCGAAGATCAGTCCACGGGGAGGATCTTCGGCCATTTTGGAGAGGATCTCGCTGCTGACCTTCATGGGTGCGGCCAGGACGATGATTTCGTGATCGAGGGGAGACGACGACCACTCCTCGACATGGGGGAAGCCGTCGGGCGATCCGGCCGGGTCGGCGACTTCCACCGAGTACCCCTGGGAGGCCAGGAAGCGGCACATCCAGCGTCCCATCTTGCCGGCTCCCCCCACCACCAGCGCTCTCTGCCCCAGGCCTTCTCCCGACAGGCTGACCCGCTCTTGTTCTTGAGCCGTCAGCGAAGCCTCGATAAGCAACAGGGAGAGCTTTTCGGCGGTCTGCTCCTGCAGGCCCATCTCCAGGGCGATTTGCTTGGCCCGATCCACCACCTCCTTCTCTTGCTTGTAGTCGCGGGTGGGAGCGCCCCGGTCCATTTTGCGCTTGCCGATTTCCAGCGCCAGCTTCTGGCGCTGGGCCACCAGCTTGAGAATGTCGCGGTCGATACGGCCCAGCCGTTCCCTCATTTCTTGCAGAGCATCCATGATGGCCGAAGTATCCGGGAATGGGCGGTCTCCGCGCAAGGCGGCGGCTTCGGCGAGCGGACGAATTCGATATACTTCGCTGCATGTCGGTACGACTCAGATTCGCGCCCAGTCCCACCGGGCATCTTCATGTCGGCAACGTGAGAACCGCGCTCTACAACTGGCTTTACGCACGCCAGAAAAATGGAGACTACATCGTCCGCATAGAGGACACTGACGCCGAAAGGTCGGAGAAGCGTTTTGAAGAGGCGCTGCTGGACGACCTGCAATGGCTGGGGCTGGATTGGGACGAAGGCATCGGCGCCGGAGGAGATGCCGGTCCCTACCGCCAGAGCGAGCGCTACGCCATCTATCAGGAAACGGCTCAGCGCCTCTTGCAGGAGGGACACGCCTACTACTGCTTCGCCACTCCCGAAGAGCTGGAGGAGGACCGGCGCCGCCAAGTCAAGGGCGAGCCGCCCCGCCACATCGGACGCGACCGCAGTCTCGATCCGGAGGAGGCTCGGCGGCGGCTCGAGGACGGTGAGCAGGCCACCGTGCGCTTCAAGGTCAGGGGCGGACGCGTGGGCTTCGTCGACCGCGTTTTCGGTCCCGTCGAAGTCGACTGCTCCACCATCGCCGATTTCGTGCTGCTGCGTTCCGACCGCTCTCCCCAATACAACTTTGCCGTGGTGGTGGACGACGCCCGCATGGGCATCACCCACGTGGTTCGGGGCGAGGGGCATCTGACCAATACCCACAAGCAGATCCTCCTCTACGAGGCCCTCGATCTGGATCCGCCCGAGTTCGCTCATCTGTCTACGATTTTAGGCACCGACGGACATAAGCTCTCCAAGCGTCATGGCGCCACTTCGGTGGACGAGTTTCGCCGCCGCGGCTACCTGCCCGAGGCGCTGGTCAACTACCTGGCGCTTTTAGGCTGGACCCCTCCCGGCGACGGCAACGAGATCCTGCTGCCCGAGGAACTGATCGCTCAGTTCGACCTGGGCAAGGTCCACAAGTCCCCGGCCACCTTCGATCCCGAGAAGCTCAACTGGGTCAACCGCAGCCACCTCAAGAAGCGTCCGCCGCTGGAGGTGGCCGAGCTGATGGCACCCTTTCTGCGCCAGCATGGATGGCTGGGAGAAGTCGAGGAGGGCAGCCGGCAACTGGAGTGGCTGGCCGAGTTGTGGGAGGCCATAGCCAAGTACGTGGACCGCCTCGATCAGGTCCCCGAGCACTGCCGGGTCGTCTTCGACTTCCATCCCAAGCGCGGCCTGGAGCGCCCTGAAGTCCGCGAGGCCTTGCAGGAAGAGGGCGCCTGGGAGGTCATCGAGGCCCTGAACCGGGAGCTGGAGGGGCAAGGCGATATCGACGCGGAGTCCTACAAGGCCGCCGTCAACGCCGTCAAATCCTGGACCGGGGCCAGGGGCAAGAGCCTGTTCCATCCCCTGCGTGTGGCGCTCACCTTGCGCACCTCGGGACTTGCCCTCGACCAGTTGGTGTCGCTGCTGGAAAAAGGAAAGCATCTCAAGCTGGCTCATCCGGTGGTGGGGGTGCGCCAGCGGGTCCGCGCCGTCCTCGAGGCCCGCTCATGATTCTCTGCGGCATCAACCCCGTCAGGGAAGCCTTGGCCTCCCAGGACCAGCGCCTGCAACGCATTCTCATGACCAAGGGCAAGCGCAACCCGCGCCTGGGCGAGATCGTCAAGATGGCCCGCAGCCAGGGAGTCCCCGTCCGTTTCGAGTCGGCCGCCGTCCTCAGGCGGCAGGCCCCCAAGGGAAATCACCAGGACGTGGTGGCCATCCTGGGCGAGGTTGCGCTGGCGGGGCTGGAAGAAATCCTTCAGTCGGACCCCTCTTTGCTGCTGGTGATCGACAACGTGGAGGACCCGCGCAACCTGGGAGCGGTGCTGCGCACGGCCGAAGCGGCGGGCGTCGAAGGAGTATTGCTTCCCGAGCGGCGCAGCTCCTCTCTCACCGCTACCGTAGTCAAAGCCAGCGCGGGGGCCGCCATGCACCTGAAGATCGCCCAGATCGGCAACGTCTCCCAAACGCTGCAGCGTCTCAAGGACGCCGGACTGTGGACGGTGGGGCTTGACGCCGACGGAGAGCACCGGATCGCAGAGGTGGACGCGAGCCTGCCTCTGGCCGTGGTAGTAGGCGGCGAGCATCGGGGCCTGCGTCCGCTGGTGCGCAGACATTGCGATTTGGTGGTCTCCTTGCCCATGAAGGGCCAGGTCAATTCGCTCAACCTGTCGGTGGCCGCCGCCGTGCTGCTTTATCACATCGTGATGGGTCGAGATTCGCGCTGATGCCCGGCTAGCCTCGACATCCCGGCCTCGAATCGACTATCATGACGCAGTGTCTTGGTTCCAGCGCAAGAAGACCCCCCTCAAACCCCCTGCCGAAGAAGACCGCCGTGTGCGCACCGAAGGACTGTTCACCAAGTGCGAGGGATGCCGGCAGGTCATCTGGAAGAAAGAACTGGAATCTTCCCTGCACACCTGTCCCAAGTGCGAACATCACTTCAAGATCGAAGCCCGCCTGCGCCTCGATTTCATGATGGATGACGGCGAATGGGAGGAGTTCGACTCTCATTTGCGTTCCGCCGATCCCCTCGACTTCAAAGACCGCAAAGACTACGAAGAGCGCCTGGAGGCGGCTCGCGAGGCCACCGGACACAATGAGGCGGTGGTCAACGCCGTGGGCGCCCTGGGAGGGCACGAGCTGGTCTGTTCGGTTATGGAGTACCGCTTTATCGGCGGCAGCATGGGTTCGGTGGTGGGAGAGAAGATCACCCGCGCCATCGAACGCGCCCTCAAGACCAAGAAGCCCCTCGTCATCGTCTCTTCCAGCGGCGGCGCCCGCATGATGGAAGGGGCCTTGTCGCTGATGCAGATGGCCAAGATTTCGTCTGCCTTGCAGCGCCTGCACGAAAAGCGCCTTCCCTACATCTCGCTCTTGACCGACCCCACCACCGGCGGTGTGACGGCCAGTTTTGCCATGCTGGGAGATCTCAATATCGCCGAACCCAAAGCGCTGATCGGATTCGCCGGCCCCAGGGTCATCGAGCAGACCATCCGCCAGAAGCTGCCGGAAGGATTTCAGCGCAGCGAATTTCTTCTTGAACACGGCATGCTCGACGCCATCGTCAAGCGTCCCCAGATCAACGACTTCATAGCCGACTGGCTTAAATTCATGAAATAGCTGCCGCCCCGACGGGCGCAGCCTCCAACCCAAGAGAATCGTGAACTACCGCCAATCCCTCGATTACCTGAGCCGCCTGGGCAACGAATTCCATGGCATGGAGTTCGGACTGGGATCGATCCGCTCGGTGATGGAGATCATGGGCAATCCTCACCGCCGCTATCCCAGCCTGCTGATCGCCGGCACCAACGGCAAGGGATCGGTGGCACACTTCCTGGACGCCATTCTGGTGGCGTCGGGAGTGCGCAGCGCTCTCTACACCTCGCCCCAGGTGATCGACCTGGAGGAGCGCTTTTCGCTGGGGGGACGCCGCATCAGCGGCGAGCAACTGGCCCGCAGCATGAGCGCCGTGGCCCAAGCGGTGGAAAAGGGGGCGGGACCCTTGACCCACTTCGAAACCCTGACCGCCCTGGCCTTCGATTTCTTCGCCCGCGGGCAGGCCCGCATCGCCGTCCTCGAAGTGGGGCTGGGCGGACGTCTGGACGCCACCAACATCGTCGACCCCCTGCTCAGCATCATCACCCCCATCGGCTACGACCACCAACGCTGGCTGGGCGAGACCCTCTCTCAGATCGCCGCCGAAAAAGCCGGGATCATGCGTCCGGGACAGCCGGTGCTGCTGGCTCCCCAGCAACCTGAAGCCGAGCAAACTCTGCTGGCAAAGGCCGGCCGATCAGGTTGTCCCGTTTCCCAGCTCGATCCGGGACTTTTCCGTGAAGTCAGCCAGCAGGAGGGATTTTACGCTTTCGACTACCGGGGCTTGAAGCTGAGTCCGGGTCTGCGCGGCGCTCACCAGATGGAAAACGCCGCCCTGGCCGCCGAAGCGGCGCTGCACTTGGCCGCCCAGGGCTATCCGGTGGAAGCCCGTCACATCGAGGAAGGCATCTCCTCGGTGCGCTTGCCGGGACGTATCCAAAAGGTGGGAGAGCGTCCGCCGGTTTATGTCGACGGGGCCCACAATCCCGAAGCTGCCCGTTCCCTGGCGGCCTTCATCGCCCGCCATACCAGCGAGCCCCGCACCCTGCTCTTCAGCATGTTCGCCGACAAGGACATCCACTCGGTGGCCGACATTTTCCGTCCCCTCTTTCAGCGGACCCTGCTCACCACCCTGCCCTCGCCCCGAGGAGCCCGCCTCGACGCCCTCCACAGCGCCTTTCCCACGGCCCTGCCCGTCACCGACCTGGGCCCGGCTCTCCAGGCCGCTTCCGAGCAAGCCTCCACGGTCGTGGTGGCCGGTTCCTTCGCCCTGGCCGGCCTGGCCCTCTCCCACTTGCGCTGAGGCAAGAGGTGCTGCTCATTCGATTTCGTAGAGGAGGGCCCCGCCTTCGACGCTTTGGCCTTCTTCTACCTTGCAGGTCTTGACCACGCCGTCTTTGGGGCTCTTCAGTTCGTTCTGCATCTTCATGGCTTCGATGATGACCAGCCCGTCGCCGGTTTTGACCGAATCGCCCTGTTTTTTGAGCACCTTGACGACCTTGCCGGGCATCTGGCTCTTGAGGATGCCGGCGCCCCGCCCACCCAGGGCCGCGCTTTGCCGGGCCAGGCGGCGGCGCAAGTCGAAGACCTGCACGCTGTAGCTGCGGCCGCGCCAGTCGATGACGACGTCCTGGCCGCGCCGCTGCACCAGCACGTCCTCGATGCGGCTGCCGATCTGCAAGGTCCAGCGCCCGCCGCTTCGCGAAATCAGGCGCACCCTGCGCTCTTTTCCCTCTTGGCCCAAAGTGATGGAGAAGAGGGAATCTTCCTCTTCCGATCGAATCTCGATATCGAGGGGGTCCTGTCCTTGCAGTTGTGCTTGAGCTTTCATGTTCGACGTCTACCAGCGGTTGTTGAAACGGCCGTAATCTCTCCAGGCTCGTGAAGGGGCGGAAGAAGGCGACGCGCCGATCTTGGCGGAGCGGTCGGCGCTGTGCAGGTAGAACTCGATGGCGGCCGCCAGCAAGGGGAGGTCCTGCTCTTCCTGCTCTTCCTTGAGCTCCTCCATCAAGCCGTGGCGGTCGATGAAGTCGGTGCTCAGGTCGCCCTTCAAGAAGTCGGGATGCCGCAGCAGCACCTCGAAGAAGGGCAGATTGGTGCGCAGCCCCCCGATTCGATATTCCTGCAAGGCCCGCACCATGCGCCGGATGGCCTGCTGGCGGTCGGCTCCGTAAGCCACCAGCTTGGAAATCATGGGATCGTACTGGATGGGGATCTCGAAGCCCTCGTAGACTCCGCTGTCGTTGCGGATGCCTGGACCGGCCGGCTCATAGAGGGTGGCGATCTTTCCGGGAGAGGGAAAGAAGTTGTTGAAGGGATCCTCGGCATAGACCCGGCACTCGATGGCGGCGCCCCGCATCTGGATCTCCTGCTGGCTGAAGCGCAACCTCTCTCCCGCTGCCACCCTGATCTGCTCGCTGACCAGGTCGATGCCCGTCACCATCTCGGTGACCGGATGCTCGACTTGCAGGCGGGTATTCATCTCCAGGAAGTAAAAAGGCCTGTGTCCCTTTTCGTCGGGCTCGTCCACCAGCATCTCGACGGTTCCGGCGCTGTAGTAATCGACGGCCTGGGCGGCCCTGAGGGCGGTTTCACCCAGGCGGCGCCGGAAGTCCTCGTCGACGATGGGCGAAGGGCACTCTTCGACCACCTTCTGGTGGCGCCTCTGAATGGAACACTCCCTCTCGCCCAGGTGAATGCGGTTGCCGTGGGTGTCTCCCAAGACCTGGACCTCGATGTGGCGGGGATGGCGCAGGAATCTCTCCAGAAAAACCGTCGGATCGCTGAAGGACGCTTCGGCTTCGCTGCGGGCCTGATCGTAAGCGGAGCGCAATTGGCTGTCGTCCCCGCATACCCGCATGCCCTTGCCTCCGCCTCCTGCCGAGGCCTTGAGCATGACGGGATAACCGATGCCGCGGGCGGTGTCGAGGGCCTGCTCCAAGGTCTGCAGCGCGCCCTCGGTTCCGGGGACCACGGGAACGCCCGCCTCGATCATGGTCTTGCGGCTGGCGATCTTGTCGCCCATTACGCGAATGGAGTGGGCCGAGGGTCCGATGAAGACCACGCCGGCCTGGTCGCAGGCCTTGCGGAAGCGCTCGTTCTCGGAGAGGAATCCGTAGCCCGGATGAATGGCCTCCGCCTCCGATTCCCGCGCCGCCTCGAGAATCTTCTCCTTGACCAGATAGCTTTGAGAGGAGGGGCTGGGGCCGATGTGGAAGGCATGATCGGCCATCTTGACGTGCAGCGCCGAGCGGTCGGCATCGGAAAAGACCGCTACCGTCTCGATCCCCGCATCACGGCAGGCGCGGATGATGCGGACGGCGATCTCTCCTCGGTTGGCGATGAGAATGCGCTTGAACATGAGACTGCCTCAAAGGGGGATGTTGCCGTGCTTCTTGGGCGGATTGTTGTCGCGCTTGGAGGATGCCATCTCCAGGGCCTGAATCAGCTTGGGCCGCGTCTGGGCCGGTTCGATCACTTCATCGATGTAGCCTCTCTCGGCGGCCACGTAAGGGTTGGCGAACTTTTCCCGGTAGTCGTCGGCCAGTTGCTTGGCTTTGGCCTTGGGGTCGTCAGCCTCCTGCACCGTCTTGCGGAAGAGGATGCCCACGGCCCCTTCAGGCCCCATGACGGCGATTTCGGCGGTCGGGAAAGCGTAGTTGATATCGGCCCGCACGTGCTTTGAAGCCATCACGCAGTAGGCTCCGCCATAGGCTTTGCGGGTGATGACGGTCAGCTTGGGAACCGTGGCCTCGGCGAAGGCGTAAAGCAGCTTGGCCCCGTGTTTGATGATGCCTCCGTGCTCCTGGGCGACTCCGGGAAGAAACCCCGGAACGTCTTCGAAGGTGATCAGCGGTATGTTGAAAGCATCGCAGAAACGCACGAAGCGGGCCCCCTTGAGGGAGGAGGCGATGTCCAAGGTCCCGGCCAGCACCGCCGGCTGGTTGGCCACGATGCCCACGGGGCGGCCGCCCAGACGCCCGAATCCCACCACGAGATTGGCGGCGTAACCCGCCTGCACCTCGAAGAAGTAGCCGTCGTCCAGCACACCCCCGATCAGGTCTTTGATGTCGTAGGGCTTGTTGGGATCGTCGGGGATGAGCTTGTTGAGAGCCAGGTCGCCGCGATCGGGCGGGTCTTCGCTCTCTCGGAAGGGCGGATCCTCCATGTTGTTGGAGGGCAGGAAGGAATACAGCTCCCGGATCATGGCCAGGCATTCGCGGTCGTCGGCAGTGGCGAAGTGGGCCACACCGCTGGTTTCGGAATGGGTCGAGGCCCCTCCCAATTCGCTCTTGGTGACCTCTTCATGGGTGACCGTCTTGATCACGTCGGGCCCGGTGATGAACATATAGGAGCGCTTGCGCACCATGAAAATGAAGTCGGTGATGGCGGGAGAATAGACCGCGCCTCCGGCGCAGGGGCCCATGATAGCCGAGATTTGGGGCACCACTCCGCTGGCCAGGGTATTGCGCAAGAAAATGTCGGCATAGCCGGCCAGGCTGACGACGCCTTCTTGAATGCGCGCTCCTCCGCTGTCGTTGAGTCCGATCACCGGCGCGCCCATCTTCATGGCCAGGTCCATGATCTTGCAGATCTTGGCAGCGTAGGTCTCGGACAGGCTGCCTCCGAAGACGGTGAAATCCTGAGCGAAAACGTAAACCAGCCGGCCCTCGATCTTTCCGTAGCCGGTGATGACCCCGTCGCCCGGAATCTTGCGCTTGTCGGTGCCGAAGTCGGAGCAGCGGTGGACCACGAACTTGTCGAGCTCCTCGAAGCTGCCTTCATCGAGCAGAAAGTCGATGCGTTCGCGAGCGGTCAGCTTGCCCCCGGCATGCTGTTTCTCGATGCGCTCCTTACCGCCTCCCAATTCGGCTTCCTGATGGCGTCTACGCAGTTCCGCAAGCTTCTCTTCTCGGCTCATGAGCGACTAGTGTACCGGCTGGTTGGATTTGCGGTGGTCGGCCAGGAACTTCTCCTGTCCGATATCGGTCAGGGGGTGCTTGAGCAGTTGTTCCAGGATCTTGTAGGGGATGGTGGCGATGTCGGCTCCCAGGCGAGCCGCTTCCACCACGTGCCGCGTGTGGCGCACCGAGGCTACCAGCACTTCGGTCTCGAAGGCGTAGTTGTCGTAGATGGTGAGGATCTCGGCCACCGTCTGCATTCCGTCGCCGGATATGTCGTCGATGCGTCCCACGAAAGGACTCACGTAGGCGGCTCCGTTCTTGGCGGCCAGCAGGGCCTGGGAGGGCGAGAAGATGAGGGTGACGTTGACGGGAATGCCTTCCTGGGCCAGCACGCGCAGGGCCTTGACGCCTTCTCTGATCATGGGGACCTTGACCACCACGTTGGGATCGATGCGGGAAAGCTTGCGGCCTTCCTCGATCATGCCTTGAGCGTCGGTTGAGACGCATTCCAGGCTGATGGGTCCTTCCACCAGGTCGCAGATCTCTTCGGCTGCTTCTTCCAGGCTTGCGCCCTCCTTGGCCAGCAGGGAGGGATTGGTGGTCACGCCGTCCACCAGTCCCAGCGAAGCGCCTTCGCGGATTTCGTCGATGTTGGCAGTGTCGAGAAAAATCTTCATAACGGCTCCTTGGCGGCTTCAGGGCGTCCGCACGGTGTTGCTGAATGCGCTTCGGGCTCCCGAGGGATCCACGAAGCGGATACGATAATGACAAGGCTGAGCCCGGCTCCTCTCGGTCACGAAGGTGCGCAGTTGCGGGTCCTGGCGCGAAGGCACCAGGCGGGCTACCGGAACCGCGGCGGACAACCTGAAGTCATCCTCTGCGGGACCGTCCTGTCCGCAGGCCAGCCACACCTCCAAGGCCGAGACTTCGGCTCGGGGGAGCGGAAAAGTCAAGAGGACGCGCCTGGCGTCGGCTTCGATGCGCAAGTCCTGGACGGCCGGCAAAACCCGGGCCGGCGGGAGAGGATCCCCCACCTTGGCGCAGGCTGCCCACAACAGAAGCGCTACAAGCGGACCGCCCGGCCGCATCCACTTTGTCATTTCCATCTTGCGCGGCCTCGTCCGCATCGCCTGTAGCTTAGCAGTTTCCTTCCCTCAGCCAAACTCCCAGCCTTAAAGGATATAGCGCGAGAGGTCTTCGTCCCGAACGATTTCAGCCAACTGCTTGCGCACGTAGCGAGCGTCGATGGTCATTCTCTTGCGCGTCATCTCGGGGGCTTCGAAGGAGATTTCCTCCATCAGGGCCTCCATGATGGTGTAGAGGCGGCGGGCCCCGATGTCTTCGCTGTTTTGGTTGACCTGGTGGGCATAGCGGGCCACGGCCCGCACGGCGTCGTCGCTGAACCTCATGTCCAGACCCTCGGTCGCCATCATGGCCACGTACTGGGTGACCAGGGCGTTGCGGGGCTCGGTGAGGATGCGCACGAAATCTCCTTCGCCCAGGGAGTCCAATTCGACCCGGATGGGGAAGCGCCCCTGCAGTTCGGGGATCAGGTCGGAAGGCTTGGAGACATGAAAGGCTCCGGCGGCGATGAAGAGTATGTGGTCGGTGCGCACCATTCCGTAACGCGTGCTGACGGTAGTGCCTTCCACGATGGGCAAGATGTCGCGCTGCACGCCCTCCCGGCTCACCTCGGGTCCGTGGCCGCTCTCTCGTCCGGCCACCTTGTCGATCTCGTCCAGGAAGACGATGCCCGATTCTTCGGCCTGCTCCATGGCTTCGCGAGTGACCTGCTCCATGTCGATGAGCTTGTTTTCCTCTTCCACGATCAGGTAGTCGTAGGCCTCATCGACGGTCATCTTGCGGATGTGGCCGCGACCGCCGAAAAAACCGGGCAGCATGTCCCGCATGCTGGGGTCCATCTCTTCCCAGCCCTGCCCGGTAAAGATCTCCAGAGGCGGATAAACCCGGTCGAACGCCTCGATCTCGACCATGCGCTGGTCGAGCTTCCCCTCGCGGAGCCGCTTGCGAAGCTTTTCCCGCGTCCTCTCGAAGCGCTGCAATTCCTCTTTCTCGCGGACTTTGGCGATCTCGGCGGCCGCAGCAGAGTCTTCGGATGTCTCCTGGCCCTTGCGCCTGCCTCGCTTATTTGACCGGCCCTCTGTTTCCCTGCGCTTCTTCATGGGCGGCAGCAGCAGGTCGAGCAGCCGCTCCTCGGCGTTGGCTTCGGCCTTGTCTTCGATCTGTCGGGCCTTTTCGGAGCGCACTTTGTCGACGGCGATGTCGACCAGGTCGCGGATGATGGCCTCGACATCGCGTCCGACGTAGCCCACTTCGGTGAACTTGCTGGCCTCGATCTTGATGAAAGGCGAGTTGGCCAGACGGGCCAGGCGGCGGGCGATCTCGGTTTTGCCCACGCCCGTGGAGCCGATCATGATGATGTTGCGGGGCGCCACCTCCTCGGCCAACTCAGGGCTCAGCTTCTGGCGCCGGATGCGGTTGCGCAAGGCGACCGCCACGGCCCTTTTGGCCTTTCGTTGCCCCACCACGTGCTTGTCCAGTTCAGCCACGATTTCGCGCGGCGTCATATCGTTCAAATCGCGGACGGGCTCGATCTCGGGAGCCGTTATTTTGGTGGACATGGGTTTGACGTCCTCAGAGGACTTCGACGGTAATGTTGGAGTTGCTGAAAACGCAGATTTCAGCAGCGATGCTCAGGGCTTCGCGGGCGATGGTTTCGGCCTTCTTGCGGGTATGACGCATCAGGGCTCGGGCCGCCGCTGTTGCGTATGGTCCCCCCGATCCGATGGCCAACACGCCGTCGTCCGGCTCCACCACGTCGCCGTCGCCTGAGAGCAAGAAAGAATGCTTGCGGTCGGCAACCAGCATGAGCGCCTCCAACTGGCGCAGGACCTTGTCGGTGCGCCACTCCTTGGCCAGTTCCACCGAGGCTCTCTGCAAGTTGCCGTTGAACTCGTCCAACTTGGTCTCGAATCGTGTCAGGAGGGAGAAGGCGTCCGCGGTCGCCCCCGCGAACCCGGTCAAAACGGTGCCGTTGCGCAGACGGCGGATTTTGACCGCCGAGCGCTTGAGGACGGTGTCGCCGAAGCTGACCTGGCCGTCCCCGGCCATGGCCACCTGATCACCCCGCCTGACGACCACCACCGTGGTGGATCGTATTCCTAGCATCGTCAGAGTATAGTATAGAGCCGCCTATGTCGTACGTAAGCTGCCTGCAATGCTCGCGCTGCCAGGAGGAGTTCTCCCACCGGGAACTTCACAATCTCTGTCGCCGGTGCTCCTCCCCCCTGTTGGTGCGCTATCGACTGGACGAGGCCGCCCATGATGTCAGCAAGACGTCGCTGCTCGACCGTCCGCCCGACATGTGGCGTTACCTCGAAGTCCTGCCTGTCGACCATGACGAAGACATCGTCTCCTTGGGTGAAGGCATGACCCCCCTGCTGCCGCTGCGCCGCTTGGGCGCCGAGCTAGGGCTGAACAAGCTTTTCATGAAGGACGAAGGGGTCAATCCCACCGGATCGTTCAAGGCCCGCGGACTCTCCGCCGCCGTCACCATGGCTCGCAAGCTGGGGGCCGGAAAGCTGTGCATCCCGACGGCCGGAAACGCGGGCGGAGCTCTGGCGGCCTACGCGGCCCGGGCCGGCATCCCGGCCTTCATCTTCATGCCCGCCGACACGCCTTCCGCCAATGTGGTGGAGGCCCGAATGACCGGCGCACATGTGGAACACGTTGAGGGCGTCATCACCGATGCCGGAGCCGTCATCGCCCGGCGCAAGGACGAGGAAGGCTGGTTCGACGTTTCCACCCTCAAAGAGCCCTACCGCATCGAGGGCAAAAAGACCATGGGATACGAGTTGGCCGAGCAGTTCAATTGGAAGCTTCCCGACGTCATCTTCTATCCCACCGGCGGAGGCACCGGTCTGATCGGGATGTGGAAGGCTTTCGAGGAGATGGAACGCATGGGTTGGATCGATTCCCGTCGCCCCCGCATGGTGAGCGTTCAGGCCGAGGGCTGCGCCCCTATTGTCAAGGCCTTCCACGAGGGCGCTGAAGAGGCGCCGGCATGGCCCAACCCTCACACCATTTCCTCCGGACTGCGGGTGCCCAAGGCCATCGGAGACTTTCTGATGCTGCGGGCGCTGCGGGAAAGCAACGGCAACGCAGTGGCCGTTTCCGATGAAGACACCTACCGGGCGGTGCGGGAAGTGGGCCGTCTGGAGGGGGTTTTCCTGTGTCCCGAAGGAGCCGCCTGTTTCGTGGCTCTGCAACGGCTGGTGGAGCAGGAGTGGATGGGCACCGACGAGACGGTTGTGGTCTTCAATACCGGCAGCGGAACGAAATACGTCGACACTTTTATGCAATTCGAGAAGGAACATCGCCCCGCCGGTTGAGGACAAAAGTAACTTTTGTGAAATGACGGCATCTTTAGAAAAGACAGGCAGAAGCTGGACGGCAGCTAAGACTCTCTCCTCCTTAAGAGTCCATAACGGACCCTGAAGAGCCGTCCAGCTTCTTTTTTTGTCTCAGGCTGAGACAAAAAACCCTCCATAGCTTCAGCGAAGGAGGGTCGCTGCACCTCTTTCTCTCTGCCAACACGAAAAACGGGTGAAACAAGCCCCAGGCGCTCAAGCCGACTTCTTGCCGGGCGGCGGGGGCGCGGGGATCATGCGGGCGCTCACGATACGCCGGTAATTGTCAAAACAGCGAGGACACTTGAAGAGGTGATCGATGGTATCGATCACGTCCAGATCGGGGAGCTGTTTATGAGCCAGCGCACGCAGCTTCATCAAGGGCACATGCCTCACTGCCCGCCGAGGCGGGTAGGTAATCGTGAAGAGCATCTTGCTGACAACCGGCAAGCTCATCGCCGAAGCATCATAGCAGAGACTCCCCTTGAAAGTCCAAGGGCCGGAGCCTTTTCCGGGCCGGGGCGGAGCTCCTCTGCTTCATCTTTTCATTACCCGCCGGCAAGGCTCTTTGCCGCCGCGTCCCCGCTGGATGCTAAGATGCCCCGGTGGGCGACAAAAAGCACAGCGACGCGCAGGCCAAAAGAGAAATCGACGACCTTCGTTACAAGATCGAACGCCACAACTACCGCTATTACGTCCTCAACGATCCCGAGATCTCGGACCTGGAGTTCGATAAGCTGTTTCGCCGTTTGCAGGAGCTTGAAGAGCAGTATCCTCAGTTCGACTCTCCCCAGTCGCCGACCAAGCGCGTGGGAGGCGAACCCCAGGAAGGCTTCAGCAAGGTCGAACATCGGGTGCCCATGCTGTCCTTGGGCAACGCTTTCGACGCCCGCGAACTGGAGGACTTCCATCGCCGCGTGTGCAAGGGACTGGAGCGCGACGACGTCGAATACGTGAGCGAGTTGAAGATCGACGGGGTGGCGGTCTCTCTCAGCTATGAGCAGGGCCGGCTGGCCTACGGGGCCACGCGGGGAAACGGCCAGGTGGGCGAAGACATCACCGCCAACCTGCGCACCATCAAGACCATTCCCCTGCGCCTCAGGGAGGAGGATCTGGCGGCGCCCTCGCTGGTGGAAGTTCGGGGCGAAGTGTACTTGCCGCTTTCAGCTTTCGAAGAGATCAACCGCAGGCGGGCCGAAGAGGAACAGAACCTCTTCGCCAATCCCCGCAACATGGCGGCTGGTTCGCTGCGTCAACTCGATCCCAGGATTACGGCTTCGCGGCCCTTGGCCTTCTTCCCCTACTCGGTGGGCTACAGTCAGGGCATCGAGTTCGAGACCCAGTGGGAAGTTCTCAGCGACTTCGGAAAGTGGGGATTCAACGTCAATCCCAACATCGCCCTGCAGACAGGCATCGAGGAGGTGGTCGATTACTACCGGCGGTGGCTGGAGAAACGCAATTCGCTCGACTACGAAATCGACGGCATCGTCGTCAAGGTCAACCGCCTGGACTTCCAGGACCAGCTCGGCAAGGTCTCGCGCGAGCCCCGCTGGGCCATCGCCGGCAAGTTCCCGGGACAGGAGGCCACCACCAAGCTGCTCAAGATCGAGATCAACGTGGGACGCACCGGCACCCTCAACCCCTATGCGCTGCTTGAACCTGTTCAGGTGGGCGGCGTAACCATCCGCCAAGCCACCCTGCATAACGAAGAGGACATCCGCCGCAAAGACATCAGGGAAGGCGACACCGTCATCATCAAGCGGGCGGGAGACGTCATCCCCCAGGTGGTCAAGCCGGTTGAAGGCAAACGCAGCGGCCAGGAAAAAGAGTTTTCCTATCCCACTCATTGTCCGGCCTGCGGGTCTGAGGTGGTGCGCGAAGGCCCCATGGCCTATTGCACCAACCGGCAGTGTCCGGCCCAACGGCTGGAATCGCTTAAGCACTTCGTCAGCCGGGGAGCCATGGACATCCGCGGCCTGGGCGGGAAGACTATCGAGAAGTTTGTTCAGGAAGGCCTGGTCAAGTCCCCTGCCGATCTCTACCGGCTGAAGGACAAAGATGAGCAGATCCTGGCTCTGGAGGGCTTTAAGGACAAGTCGGTGGAGAACCTCCTGCAGAGCCTGGAGCAGAGCAAGCAGCGCCCTTTCTTTCGCGTCCTCTTTGCCTTGGGAATACGGCATGTGGGGGAGACCGTGGCCGAGCAACTGGCCCAGTCCTTCGGAGACCTGGACAGTTTGATGGGGGCCTCCCAGGAAGAGATCGAAGAGGTGGAGGGCATCGGCCCCGAGATCGCCAAGAGCGTCCACAGCTACTTTCAGGTGGAGGAGAACCGCCAACTGGTCGAAGAGCTGCGCCGCGCCGGACTGAGCATGGAGGCCGAAAAGCTGCAGCGGGGCAACGCGCTGGAAGGCATGAAGTTCGTTCTCACAGGGACCCTCCCCACCTTGACCCGCAAAGAAGCCGGCGACCTCATCAAAAAGCACGGAGGCAAGGTCACCTCTTCAGTGTCTTCCAAGACCGACTACCTGCTGGCGGGGGCAGACCCCGGCTCCAAGTACGATAAAGCCCGCCAACTCGAGATCGCCATCCTCTCCGAAGATGACCTGCGCGCCCTGCTGGACTAGGGCCGCCAGGCGGCCAGCAAGTTCACACACGCGTCAAGTTTCAGCGACCGCGGTGAAGGCCTAATTGCTCTCGGCGGTATGAGGCTGCTCGCAATCACCAGCCGTCAGGCTCAGCCAACGAGCAGTCGCCAGACCTGGGCTACCAGGAAGGTGACCACCAGCCCCATGGCCACCGGCAGCAGGGAAGCTATGGCCGTCCATTTGGCGCTGCCGGTTTCTTTGTAGATGGTGTAGATGGTGGTACTGCAAGGGTTGTGGATAAGGCTGAAGAGCATCAGGTTGATGGCCGTCAGCAGCGTCCAGCCTCCGCTTTCGAGGATGGCCCTGGTGTCGGCCGGGTCGCCCTCGAACATCACTCCCGCCCCCTCTCCGTAGCTGCTCAGGTCGCCCGTGGAGAGCACCGTCAGCATGAGCAAGGTGGGTATCACGATTTCATTGGCGGGGATGGCCACTACGTAGGCCAGCAGGATGACGCCGTTGAGCCCCAGCAGCATGCCCATGGGAGAAAGATATTCGATGAGGTGAGCGGCCACGCTCTGGGAACCGATGTTGATGTTGGAGGTCAGCCAGATGGCGGCTCCGGCGGGCAAGGCGAAGACGATGGCCCTCCAGAGGACGAAGATGGTGCGGTCGATGAGGGAGGTGTAGATGGTCTGCAAGATGCGTGGCGGACGGTAGGGCGGCAGTTCCAGATTGAAGGTCGACACCTCGCCCTTGAGCACGGTGCGCGAGAGGCCCCAGGAGACGGCGAAGCTGAGGAAGATTCCCAGCAGAGCGACGGCCACCACCGCCAGCGCCGAAACCAGTCCGGCGTAGACGGCCGGCACCAGCGATCCGATGAAGAGGGTGGCGATGAGGATCTGGGTGGGCCAGCGTCCGTTGCAGAGGGAAAAATTGTTGGTGATGATGGCGATCAGGCGTTCCCGCGGACTGTCGATGATGCGGGTGGAAATGACCCCGGCAGCGTTGCAGCCGAATCCCATGGCCGTGCTCAGAGCCTGTTTTCCGTGGGCTCCCGCCTTGCGGTAGAAGTTATCGAGGTTGAAGGCCACCCGCGGCAGGTAGCCCAAGTCCTCCAGCAGGGTAAAGAGAGGAAAGAAGATGGCCATGGGAGGCAGCATCACGGCGATCACCCAGGCGGTTCCCAGGTACATTCCGTCGATCAGCAGTCCGTCCAGAAACCAGGGCAGTCCGACGGCCTGGGAGAGGCTCTTGAGCCAGGCGTGGCCATTGTCCACCAGCAGTGTGGCCAGCATGCCGGAGGGCACGTTGGCGCCTGCGATGGTCAGCCAGAAGACCACCACCAGCATCAGCAGCATGAGCGGAAATCCCCAAATGCGGCTGGTGACCAGATCGTCTACGGTGCGCTCCCAATCGAAGCGGGGCTTTTCATGAGGCGCCGTCACGGCCCGGTCGGCGATGTTGGCGGCATCGGTGTAGATGGCCTCCATCAGGTTGTCCTGAAACTGAGCTCCCACTTTCCAACGCAAGCTCTCAGCGCGCTTGAGAAGCTGGGCAGCCTTTGGGTTGCTCATTGTGCCGCCTCCAAACGCAGGCCTGTTCCGCCGGCCGGTTGGGGAGCCTCCTGCTGGCTGGCCACCAGGCTTTCCAGTTCGCCGTTTTCTACCGCTTCAATGATGCGCTCGTCGCCGTCCAGCAGGCGCAGGGCGATCCAACGGGAGTTGGGGATGCCCGGAAACTGCTCCTCGATCTGCTGCGACAGTTCGGCGATGGCCTGGCGCAGTTCGCCCGCTCCGCTCTCGATGCGGTGGGGCTTGCAGATCACTTCCCCGGTGGCGACTTGGGAGATGGCCTGCAGCAACTCCGGCAGCCCTTCCTTGTAGCGGGCCGCCGTAGGTACCACGGGCACGCCCAGGTCGCGGGCCAGGCGGCGCTCGTCGATCTCGAGCTTGAGGCGGCGGGCCTCGTCCATCAGGTTCAAGCAGACGACGGCGCGGTTGGTGATCTCCAGCACCTGCAACACCAGATTGAGGTTGCGCTCCAGGCGGGTGGCGTCGACCACGATGACGGTGACGTCGGGTTGCCCGAAGAGGATGAAGTCGCGGGCGATCTCTTCATCGTAGCTGGTGGAGAGCAGCGAATAGGTGCCCGGCAGATCGACCATCTTATAGCGGTGGCCGCCGCTTTCAAAGCCGCCCTCGGCGCGGGTCACCGTCTTTCCGGGCCAGTTCCCGGTGTGCTGGCGCAGTCCGGTCAAGGCATTGAACACGGTGCTCTTTCCGGTGTTGGGATTGCCGGCCAAGGCCACAACGAAGTCCCAGTCCTCCATGTCGACGCCCAGCCTGCGCAGATTGCTCAGGTTGTGGGCGGGACAGGCCGCGCAGGCCGAAGAGGCGCTCTTGTCGACGGGCCGGAGGCGCTCGGGGGTCTGCTTATCGTTCATGACGCCTCCTTCTGGGCCTGCGGCTCTTCGACTTGCCCCACATGAATGTAGCCGGCTTGGTGGCGGCGCAGCGCAATGGTCGCTCCGCGTACCCGGTAGGCCGTGGGGTCGCCGGAGGGGCTGCGGCGCTCGACTTCAATCAGGGTGCCGGGCAGAATGCCCAAGTCCATGAAACGGCGCCTCTCCAACCCGCGGCAAGAGGGCGATACGCTGACCACGCGGGCCCGTTGGCCCGGTTGGAGTTCGCTCAGCCGTCCGCTGGCCTCTTCCGGCTGGGCCGACTCGTCCTGAGGCGCCGCCACCACCGAGATGTTCTCGGCCAGAATGGGAGCCAATACGTGCTCTTCGCCGTCGGCGCGAAAACGGATGCGCCGGTCGTCGCGGTCCAGCAACCGCACGGTCATGCCCGGATGAAGCCCTTCGGCCACCAGTTGGGCATAGACGGTGGCCGGCTCGTCCTCGAGGTGGACGATGCGCACCGGCCGCTCGCTCTCGATTGCCGTCAGCGGACGTCCGCCATGCGACACCATGGGACCTTCGGCGCTGGGAATGGGATCGCCGTGGGGGTCGTGAGTAGGGTTGCCCAATTGCCTGAAGAGGCGGTCGGTCTGCTGGCGTGAAAGGCGATGCTCTTCGACCTCGGCCCTCTGATGCCACTCGGCCTCTTGATAGCCCGTCCTGTCCGCCAAATAGCGCTCCCAAAGACGGTGAGTGCGGATGACGTGAAGGGCGATCTGGCGTCCTCGGCGGGTCAGGCCGTAGTCGCCTCCCTGCACGGCCAAAAGGCCCTGCTCCTTCATTTCGCTCAAGACCTCTCCGGCCTCGTCGAGAGAAATCTGGGCCGCTCCCGCCACGCTCTCCAGGGTGGCCTTGAGACCTTGATTCTCGTACTTTTGGATGTGCTTGAGGACGTCCTCGATGCGGATGCGGCGACGCGCCTCCTGCGAGTCGCGCAGGCGGAAGTAGAGCCCTTTGCCGGGCCAGAACAGAAAAGCGGCCAATAGCGCCAGCGAAGCCGCAGTAAACAGTGCCGTCAGTGGATCGGTCATGATGCGCAACACCCCAAGGCGAGACAGGACACAAAGGTAATTGTAGCATCGCGGCGGGGCAGTTGTCGAGCTTCCTAATTAGATTTTTAGCCTAGACTAAAAACGCTCATTGGTGGCGGGACAGTCCCTTGGCGCCGATATCGCGACGGCAGTACATGTTCTCGAAGCGGATCTTGTTGACGCCTTCGTAGGCCCGCAGGATAGCCGATTCCAGGTCATGGCCCAGAGCCGTGACTCCCAACACGCGTCCGCCGCTGCTGACGACGTCTCCGTCCTGGTTGCGTCTTGTGCCGGCGTGGAAGACCAGGGTATGGCGACTCTCGGCGGCCATATCCAGTCCGCTGATCTTCATTCCCTTGGGGTAGCTTCCGGGATATCCCTTGGCGGCCAGCACCACGCATACGCAGGCTTTCCGGTCCCATTCCAGCGTGAGGCCCGAGAGGTCACCCTGGGCAACGGCCTGGTAGATTTCCAGCAGGTCGCTCTTGAGGCGGGGCAGCACGGCCTGGGTCTCAGGGTCGCCGAAGCGTACGTTGAACTCAAGCACCTTGGGTCCCGTGGGCGTCAGCATCAGTCCGGCGTAGAGGACTCCCTGGAAGGTGCGTCCCTCCATGGCCATGCCCAACACAGCGGGTTTCATAACGGTTTCCATAACCCGCTCTTTCAGTTCATCGCCGAGAATGCCGTCCTCGGAGTAAGCTCCCATGCCGCCGGTGTTGGGACCCTTGTCATGATCATAGGCGGCTTTATGGTCCTGCGAAGGCACCATGGGCAGCAGATGGCGGCCGTCGGTAAAGACCATGAAAGAGGCCTCCTCCCCGGCCAGGAACTCTTCGATGACGACCTGGTCGCCGGCGGCCCCGAAAGCCCTTTGGCGCATGATGAACTCTACGGCCTCCAAGGCTTCGTCCCGGCCGGCACAAATAATGACGCCCTTGCCGGCGGCGAGTCCGCTGGCCTTGACCACCAGGGGAAACCCGAATTCCCCCGAGCGGACGGCTTGAGCGGCCGCTTCGGCCTCTTGGAAGAGCCGATAGCGGGCGGTCGGAATTCCGTGGCGTTGCATGAAGTCCTTGGCGAAGGCTTTGCTGCCTTCCAACTCGGCGGCCGCCGCGCCGGGGCCGGCAACATCCAGGCCGGCGTCGCGGAAGCGGTCGGCGATGCCCTCGACCAGCGGGGCCTCGGGCCCGACCACGGTGAGGTCGATGCGCTGCTGCTCGGCAAACTCCAGCAGGCCTTCCAAGTCGTCGGCCTGGAGGGAGACGTTCTCAGCCACGCCCGCCGTCCCGGGATTACCTGGCGCGCAGTAGAGCTTGCTCAAGCGCGGACTCTGCGACAGCTTCCAAGCCAGCGTATGTTCGCGTCCTCCCGATCCCACCACCAATACCTTCACGAGTCACCACCTCTTTCTGCCGCGGGCCAGTGCAGTGCGTCAGAAGTTTTGAGCCACCCTGTCGCGTTATCCCACGCTTTCAGCGTTCGGACCTTTGCCGTCTGAAACCCAGGGTGGCGCCGCCGTCTCGCTAGCGCTCGCCGCGGCTGACCCTGGGCTGGCGAATCGCTCGCCTTCAGCGAGCCCGGACTTGACTTCTAACACAGTCCCTTGGGCTGGCGAATCGCTCGCCTTCAGCGAGCCCGGACTTGACTTCTAACACAGTCGCTGGGCTGGCGTTTCTGTCCCTGTCAGGGACTAGAACGGAGGGTCATGCTGCATCCTAACTTCATTCGGATCAACCTCGGTACCCGGGGTTGCGCCCTGGGCTGGCGAATTGCACCCTTGCGCGGGATCCTTCGAACTTCGCATGTCGCACCTCGAACGTGGCGAGACTCTGGATCAAAGCTTTTTCACGCGCTGCGTTAGGAAGAGGACTTCTTGCTTTCCTTGGAAGCTTTGCCCTCGCCCTTGCTTTCCGTCTTGCTCTCGGTTTTGCCCTCGCTTTTTGACTTGGTGTCCTTTCCCTTCGAGTCTTTGTCCTTGGAGTCTTTATCTTCCTTCTTGGGCTCCTTGCCCTTGCTGGAGTAGTCGGTGATATACCAGCCCTCTCCCTTGAACCGAATCGCCGGGGCTGACAGCAACTTGGTCATGGTCCCTCCGCATTGGGGGCACTCCTGAGGGGGCGGGTCAGAGACTCTTTGAATGACTTCCAGCGTCTGATGACAATCCTTGCACTGAAATTCGTACAAAGGCATCGATATTCCTCCTATGACGACATCAGGCCGAGGCCCTGAAACCGTCCAATCTAAGCCGCTGCCGCTCCAATGTCAATCGCGCGCCCACTTTGTGTAGACTCTTGTCATGGCCTGCTTGCTCTATTCCTACGCTCATCCTGACGACGAAAGTTTCCTGGTGGCCGGAACCTCCTGCCGCTATGCTGCCGAAGGGGTCTCCATCGTGCTGGCCACGGCCACCCTGGGGCAGAAGGGGAAAGTGGGCGAACCCGCCATCTGCACCCGCCAAGAACTGCCCGAGGTACGGCGGGGCGAGTTGGAAGAGGCCTGCGCTTTACTCGACATCGGGCATTTGGAGGTCTTCGGCTACCAGGACAAGCACCTGAGCGAGGCGCCCGCCGAGGAGATGCGGGAGCGGCTCACCCGCCTGATCAGGCGTTGGCGGCCCGAGGTGGTCTGCACTTTCGATCCCCACGGACTCAACCAGCACCCCGATCACGTGGCCATCAGCCGCTTTACTTCCGATGCCGTTGCCGCCGCCGCCGATCTCCGTTACCGCATCGACCTGGGCGCCCCTCATCAGGTGCAGCGCTTGCTCTGGACCCCTTTCGAGGCCCCTTGGGACTTTCCCGCCCCCGAACCGCCATGGCCCCGACGCCCCGGCGCCGATTTCATCCTCGACATCCGTCCCCACTCCCAGCGTAAGGCGGCAGCCCTCAAGGCCCATCGCACCCAGTGGCCTTCCATCCAGCGCTGTTTCTTTCCCCAGGACGAAGATGGCACGCGTCTTCAGAGCGAGGTCTTCCGTCAAGCCTGGGGACCCGAGATCGGAGAGCGTCCCTGCGATGACCTCTTCGCCGGCATCCGTTAGCTCGCCTGAGGGCGCCGGCGGCGGGAAGCGGTACAATGAAAGGCTATGTCGGAGGCGGTGCAGACACGTAGATCTACCCTTGAGCCGCAGGAAACGGCTCAGCCAGAGCCTGAGGAATCGCGGATCAGCGCCATGGGCGAAGTGGCGCGGGAGATCTTCGGGGACGACCCGGCGGCCGTCCGCCGCTGGGTCGAGTACTGGTCACAAAGCCGCAAGCGCAATCAGGCGCTGC
Source organism: Acidobacteriota bacterium (assembly GCA_035471785.1). NCBI lineage: Bacteria > Pseudomonadati > Acidobacteriota > Acidobacteriota bacterium. The sequence goes on along the minus strand of DATIPQ010000019.1, from coordinate 20,982 downwards.
TCGACGCTTTTGCTCCTTTGGCCCTGCTCGACTTCCAGGGCAAGAGGGTGCTCGACATCGGGTGCGGTGCGGGGGGGATGGCCGAACTGATCGGCCCCCGATGCCGTCTCTATGCCGGCGGCGACTACCATCACCACGTGCTCAAGTTTTCGCCCCAGGTCGACAACAGCTCCTTCATGCAGTGCAGCGGACTGGATTTGCCTTTCGCTTGCGGCAGCTTCGACTTCATCTTCGCCTTCGACGTCATCGAGCACCTGCCGGGCGGTCCCCGCTGGCACCTGCGCTTCCTGCAGGAGATGCGGCGCGTACTCAGTCCCACCGGGATGCTGCTTTTGACCACGCCCAACCTGCTCTATCCGCGCGAGGGCCACACCGGACTCTATTTCCCGCAGTACCTGCCTTTGGCCTTGGCCGACCGCTACATCGCCTGGCGCAATCCCGCCTTTTTGAGGGAGCACCATTCCTTCGCCGAAATCCAACTGCTGACTCCCGGCCGCTTGCGCCGCTGCCTGAAGCAAAGCGGACTGGCCTTTCTGCACGACCTGCCCTGCGGACTGGACCGCAGCGATTACCGCAAGCTCTTTCCTTGGCGCGGGTGGCTCACCCGGCTGGGGCTGGGCTGGTATCCGCATGCCGAGTTCTGGGGACTGATCGTGCGCCGCGAGATGCGTGCCAAGCTGCGCACCAAGCTGCGTCATCAGTGGTACTACGAGCAGCACCAGCCTTCCGGCCAGGAGGAGCGCGATTTCGGTCCCATCATCGACTTCGAGCAAGGAGGGGGCTCGCGTCAGATCGGAGCGGGCTGGTATTGGCACGAACGCGACAAGAAAGGGTTCCGCTGGACTTCCAAGTCAGCCACCTGCTTTCTACAGAGCCCCGGCGGACTGCCCTATCTGCAAGTGCACGGTTACTCGCCCCGCAGCAACCGGCTGGAGGCTGTCGTCGACGGGACCCTGGTGGGAGTCCATCTCATCGATGAAGGCGAAGAGTTCCGGCTTCAATACCTGATGCCCGAGGAAGAGGCGCAGCTCAGAGAAGTCGAGATCCGCTGCAGCCGCACCTTCCGGTCCCAGGACGATCAGGACGACCGCGATTTGGGCGTCATGATCTTCTCTCTCGGCATGGCCGGGCAGTTGCAGTCCTAGCTGGAGACGGCCCTGCTCATAGCGAGCAGCCTCGAACCGCCGAGAGCAAACAGGCCCTCAGCGCGGTCGCTGAACCTTGATTCGTGTGTCAACTTGTTGGCCACCTAGTGGCCCGAGTCTGCAGCCGGGCTGTCCACGATGGTGAAGGTAGCCGACCGCTGGACCGTGGTGGCCGCGATGCGGTCGGTGATGGAAACGGTGAGGCGGTAGTGGCCCGCTTTCAGCGGCTGAGTGGAGAGCATCGATCCGGCGAAGAAGCGGTCGGAGTAGCGGTGCAAAAGGCGCTCCAGGTTGCTGAAAGGCAGCGGTATCTCCTCTCCTTCGCGCTCGACTTTCAGGTCCATCTGCAGCCAAGGCTCAAGCGTCTGCTGGTCGGCCGCGACGTTGTAAACCTCGAAGTAAAAACCCAGCGGCGCGCCTCGCCGGTAGGTGCCGTTGCGGCTGGGGTAGACCTTGACCGAAGAGAGTACGAAGGGATCGGAGATGAATTCCTGGTCGCCGGCCGGCCCCACATGATCAGCCAGGATGAGGGGAGACATTTCCAACTCGGGCTCGGATGGGGGCTGAGGAATGTGAATGCCGGTTTCCAGCAGTCCCACCTTCTCGCTGTTGATGTCCTTGACCACGGAGACCAGCTTGTAGCGGCCCGGCTTGAGGGGCAGGTTGCGCTGAAAGACCGAGTAGCCGCGCCGGGCGTCCTCGACCAGGTTGAGATTGACCACTTCGTCGAAGGCGTAGACGGTCCTCTGGTCGAGCCCTTCCACTCGCCCGTAAACATTGAGGCGGGCCCGTTCCAGGGCTCCTTCGACGCTGGACTTGGGAGCGAACTCCTGAGTCGGGAAGAAGTAGGTGGCCGGGGCCAGGTAGTCCTGCGAGGTGATGCGGATGCGGTCGATGCGCACCTGGAAATCGAGCTGGTTGTAGGAGACGCGGCTGTCCACCATGCGCTCCAGATCGGTGAAGCGGATGTCGGGCGCCGCCTGGATCATGGTGTATCGGCGCAGGCGTTCGAAGAGGTCGTCGTTGCGCGTGAAGATGCGCAGCGGATCGCCCGTGCGCCGGGCCGCCTCGTTGGCCATGGTGCGGGTGCCGATGCGCTCCGACTTGGTGCCGCCGCCCAGCCGTTCCGACTCGGTCAATCCCAGGCCGGGAATCCACAAGGTGGCGTCCTTGTCCATGGCGTCGCGGGCCAGTTCGTAGTGTCCGCTCATGGTGCGGTCGACGAACTCGATGGTCACCCCGTCGCCCACGCCGTCCAAGTTGCGGTAATACCAGGACTGCCAGGCATAGGTAGCCGTCACGCCTCCGCCTTCGCTGGCGGGACGGTAGTACTGCTCGCCCTGGTCATGGTGTTCGATGCTGTCGGGCTCGCCGTGGATGATGTAGACGCGTCCCCGGTCAGATTTCCATCCCGGGACTCCCACTGAAAAGTGATCGTTGGCGTAGGCGATGCGGCGGTAGTGCTCCTCCTTGAACTCGTTGAAGGCGGTGGCAGGATCGCTGTCGCGCCGCAACCAGAACTGTTCCACGAAACGCTCTTTTTCGTCCTCGGTAGTGAGATTCTCGAAGACGGCCCGTTCTTCGTCTGTGATGATGTAGGCCACGTCTTGCTCGAGCCACTTGCGGTAATAATCCTCGGCTTCTTCCCGGCGGCGCTCCTGGGCCGGCAAGGCCAAGCTGAAAAGGGTGATTAGAAGAAGAATTCTGGTCATCATTGGCGTCATATCGGTAGACCTTATTCTACGGTTTCCGGGGCGGAGGCTGTTGGAGATCCGCCGAGTCTTCCGCTTGCGGGCGCAGCACCTCGTCTTCGCGCTTGCGCTTTTCGCGGAAGAGTTGGATGTGACGGCGGGCCTCTTCGTCTTGTCCTAAGCGCGAATAGGCCCGGCTGAGCTGAAAGTTGACGTCGGCGCGCTGGGGCAGCAGGCGTTCCGCTTCACGCAGCGACTCGATGGCCGCCTGATAACGCCCCTCCCTGAGAAGCACCTTGCCCAGCCCCAGGTGAGAAGGTCCGTGGGTGGGTTTTTTGTCGAGGGCCGAGCGGAAGAACTTCTCCGCCGAAGGATAGGCCTCCCTCTCTAAGTCCAGCGCTCCCTGGTAATAGTCGGTTTCCCAGGAATCGGGCTCGATGAGGCGCGCCCGCTCGATGGTTTCCTGGGCCTCCCGGAAGCGGGTCAGCAGAATCTGTCCATAGGCCAGCGCCCGCAGTCCGGCCGGGTCTCGGGGGCGCAGCCGGGCGTGGTGCTGGAGGTGCTCCAGCGCCTCGGCCAGATCGGGAGTTTGCAGCAGAGCTTTTCCAAGTTGAAAGAGGACGCGCGGCTCCTCGGGATTCATGAGCAGCAGCAAGCGCAAGGTGTGGATGCCGTCGCCCGTCCGTCCGCACTCCAGCGAAACCAGGGCCGACTCGTAGAGGACGTCGGGGGAATGAGGCGCTCTCTGCAAAGCCTTCTCGATGGCATCGATGCCTTCGGGGCAGCGGCCCAGCTTGAGCTCGATAGCGGTCAGGGTGCGCAGGTAGCGCACCGAGTCGGGCCGCTTCTCCAGCGCCTGCAGGCACAGCGAGCGGGCCTCCTGCAGGCGTCCTGCATCGAGTTGGGCACGCAGGCGTCCCCACAGCGCCTCATCGGCCTGACCCTCCCCGGCCTGCCAGGTCGGCCCCGCCGTTGCCGCCGCGGCCGCAACGGGTGCAAGCCACAAGGACGACATCAAAAGTGCGGTCCATATCACCCGCGTCTTCATGGCTGTTCCTCGCTGTCGGGCGGCGGGTCCAACTGGCGGACGGATTGCAGGCGTGCCTCCTCTTCCAGCTTCTTGAGCTGCCGGTAACGCCTCAGTGCCTCCTGGGCCTCGTCCTTGCGTCCGGCCAGGGAATAGGCGCGGGAAAGCTGATAGTGGACGTAGGAGGCATCGGGACTGAGGCGCGAGGCCGTTTCGAGATTCATGGTGGCTTGCGGCAGCTTCCCCTCCTTGAGTTGCATCTTTCCCAGTTGGTAGTAGGGCTGGGCGTAGTCGGGATCGGCCGCAATGGCCTGCTCCAGCAGGGGCGGCGCTTCCGAGGCGCGTCCCAGGGCGTCGAGCAGGAAGGCCTTGTGGTAGAGGGCCTTGGCGTGCCGGGGAGTTTTCTCCAGTTGGCGGCTGAAAGCCTCCAGCGCTTCATCCATCTTGCTCTGACGCAGCAAGGCCATGCCTTCGAAGTAGTGGACCTCGGCGATCGAGGGATTGAGGCGGCGTGCCTGCAGAAAAGACTCCCGAGCCTCCTGAAAACGTCCCTCCACCGCCGACACCCGTCCCTTGAGCAAGTGCAGGTCGGCCACCTCGGGATGGAGTCCGATGAGAAAGCCGACCGCCTGGCTGGCGGCGGCGCTGTCCTTGGACTCCACCAGTTGCAGGGCCGCCTGGGCCAGCATTCCTTTGGCGGCATCGCGTTGCGGATTGCGCCTGAGGTCGGCGATCAAGGGCTCCACCGCGCATTCCGGCTGATCGGCCTTCATGCAGGCCAGTGCCCAGTTGAAGTAGAGATCGGCGTTGCCGTCGTCCCAGCCTGAGGCCAACTCCAGAAAGCGGGCGGCTTGAGCGAATTCCTGGCGCTGCGCGTAGAGGCGGGCCAGCAGTTGGTAGGCGCTTGAAGCGGCGCGTGCGTAGAAGGCGGCGGTTCGGTCCTGCTGCGGGTCGGACTCCACGGCTTGTGACTGCAAGTCGACCAGCATCAGGGAGGTTTCGCCGTGGGAGGCCAAGGCGGCCTGCAATTGGCGGGAGGGGTTATCGCCTTCCTCCGCCTCAGGTGGCGCCGCATCGGCAATTCGCTCGCCCGAAGAACCTTTCATCTGCTCTTCCACCGCTTCCGCCTCCCAGTCGAAACGCTCGCGTTTGAGGCGGCGCGAAGCCTCGATGTGGACTTGGGCTTCCTCCCGCTGTCCGCTGCGCAAGAGGGCCTGCCCCAGTGAAAAATGAGCGTTGGCGACACGGAAACGATCAGCCTCGGGATCGGGCGTGAGCCTGATGGCCTGACGCAGGTGATCGACGGCCTGCTCATAGCGGTTCAGCTTGAGCAGCGTCTGTCCCAGGAAAAGGTGCGGATCGGGACGCTGCGGCTCCAGCCGGCAAGCCCGCTCCAGCAGCGGCAGCGCCTCCTCATGGCGCTGATCGGAGGCCAGCACCACTCCGCTGAAAAAGATGGAGGGGTAATGGTCGGGCGAATGCTCCAGTTCAACCTGAAAGTGCCGCAGCGCCTCGCCGAAGGCCTCGCGGTGATGGCGCATGAGCAGGGTCAGTCCCAGATAGTAATGAGCGCGGGGGAAATTCCCATCCTGCTCGATGGCGCCGCGAAATTGGCGGATGGCCTCCTCCAAATAGCCTGTTTCGCGCAGGGCGCGTCCGCGCAAAACCTTGAAGCGGGGCGAGGAACCCACCCTCTCCTCCATCTCGGCGAAGACCTTCTGGGCCTCCTCGGGACGCTGCTGCTTGAGATAGGCCAGAGCCAGGGTGTAGGCCACGCTCATGTCGCCCGGACCCAGCGAATAGGCGTCGCGCAGTTCTGACGAGGCTCCCTGATAGTCTCCCTGCATGAAGAGGATCTTGCCCAGCAGGTGGTGAGGGTCGGGATTGAGGGGATTAAGGCGCAGCAACTGCCTGAGCGTCCGGCGTCCCTCCTCGTAGCGTCCGCTGCGCAAGTAGACGATGCCCAGGCCCATCAGCGACTCGGCGGCGAAGGCCGAGGCGCGGGCGGCCTCCAGATAAGCCTTCTCAGCCTTTTCCCAGCGGCGCTGGGACTGGTAAAGAGCGCCCAACTGGTCGAGCGAGGCGGAGACGATGAAGCGGGCGTCGCTTTCGGCCGCTTCGATTTCCCCCAGGCGCAGAGCCTCCTGAGCGCGACCAAAGACCTGCTCGATGACTTCCGACGGCTTTTGCTGGGCCGCAAGCAGGAGGACGAGATTGGCCAGGATGCACAAACCCGTCAGCGCCAGGCCCGGCCGGCGCGCTTTCCTGCGCCTGCGCGCTGTCTCGAAATGATCGACTCTGGTAGTCATGGCGTCAGCTTAAAGGCGGTCTTCAGTCCGCCCACCGAGAGGGTGAAGCTGCCCGGTTCCAGGTGCTTCTTGCCGCGGGCGTCGGGAAATGCCAGATCGCGCCCGGGCACGATGGTGAAGCGCAAGGTCCGCGACTGGCCGGGTTGGAGTTCGATTTTCTCAAAGTGCTTCAATTCCCGCACCGGACGCGTAATGCTGCCCACTTCATCGGTGACGAACCACAGCACGCTCTCCTGTCCCGTCCGCTCACCGGCGTTGCGCACCGTGACCCGGGCTTCGATCTCCTGCCCGGGGGAGTGGCTCTCCCCATCGATCTCCAGGCCGGAATACTCGAAGCGGGTGTAGCTGAGTCCGTGCCCGAAGGGAAAGAGCGCGCTGGACTTGTCGGTTGCCTTGTGATTATAGGGCACCGTGTGGGTGGGATAGGCGGGATAGGAGAGAGGCAGCCGGCCCGAAGGGTTGAAGCGGCCGGAAAGAACGTCGGCGATGGCCTCGGCCCCTTCGAATCCCGGCAGTCCGGCCATGAGCATGGCGGGAAGGCTCTGGGCGTAATGGGGCGGAACCACCCGCGGACGGCCTTGCACCAGCAGCAAAACGACCTTGCTTGAGGCGCCGGCGGCGGCGCCAACAAGCTCCAATTGCCCGGAATCGAGGGTGAGGTCGTTGATCTGTCCGGTCACTTCGGCATAAGGCTCTTCACCTACAGCCACGATGACGGCATCGGCCGAGGCGGCAGCCTCTTCGAACTTCCTGCGGGCTTGGCTGCCCGGCTCGCCGATGTCCTCCATCAGGGTGACCCGGGACGCGCCGAAGCGCCTGGCCAGCGCCTCATGGATGGTGAGCATGTCTCGGGGGTACTCTTCAGGCTTGCCGCCCGTCCAGCGCAGCGTCCAGCCTCCCCCGAGATTGCGCTTGGAGTTGGCGGCCGGTCCTGTGACCAGCAGATGGGCCGCGTCCTCGGCCAGCGGCAGCAACCCCTCGTTCTTGAGCAGGACGATCGACTCGCGGGCCGCCTGTAAGGCTTCACGGCGGTGTTGGGCGGCTCCGATCAAGTCGCCGCGCGGCTGAGCCGGGTAAGGATGCTCGAAGAGCCCTAGTTCAAACTTGAGACGCAGGACTCGCCGCACTGAGGTATCGACCCGCTCTTCCGATATGACGCCCTCGCGCACCAGTGCCTGCAGGTGATCGCTGAAGGCATAGGTGTAGGGGGTCATGGCCATGTCGATGCCCGCCTCCACCGCCATTTGGGTGGCTTGGCGTTCGTCTTCCGCCACCTTGTGGAAGTTGACCAGCTTGATGATGTCTTCCCAGTCGGTGAGCGCCACCCCTTCAAACCCCAGCTCCTGGCGCAGCAAACCGGTCAGGATGGGCTTGGAGGCATGTACGGGAATGCCGTTGATCTCGCCGCTGTTGATCATGACCGTGCGCACGCCCGCGTCGATGGCGGCCTTGAAGGGAGGCAGCAGGTATTCGCGGATGCTCTGCCAGGAGATGTCCACCGGAGTCCGGTCGTAACCCGAGTCGGGAACCGAATAGCCCAGGAAATGCTTGGCGCAGGCAGCCCTCAGATGGCCGTCGCCAGTCTCGCTCGAGGCCTCGCGCAGTCCTTCGATAAAGGCCGTTCCCATGCGGGAGGCCAGCAGCGCGTCTGCTCCGAATGTCTCGTAGACTCGCGGCCAGGCGGGTTGACGGGCCAGTCCCAGGACAGGTGCGAAGATCCAGTGGTGGCCCAGGCCCTGAGTTTCTACGACCGTGATCTTGGCCATCCGGCGGACCAGTTCGGTGTTGAAGGTGGCCGCCAGATTGAAGGGTTGGGGGAAGATGGTGGCTCCGCTGAGGTAATTGGCCCCGTGGATATGGTCCATCCCGTAAATGATGGGAATGCCCAAGCGCGACTCCCGCATGTTGATGCGCTGAAGCTGGTCGCTGTACTCATGCCATTGAGAGGCGGGCACCGCGATGCCGTTGAGGAACGATCCCACGTGGTAGCGGCGTATGGCCTGGCTGACCAGGTCGGGATCGATCTGTACCGCCTCCTGGCCGCTGCCGTTGATGGCGCTGAAGTTGATCTGAGTCATCTGGCCGACTTTTTCGGCCAGCGTCATGCGCCCCAAGAGGTCTTCCACCCTCTCCTCTGGAGGGGCCGAAGCGTCCTTGTAGAGAGGCTCTTGCGGGGGACTTGCCGGGACGGCTGTCGCCCATGCCGAAAAGAAGGCCAAGAGAAGAAAGGTCAAGCGGATTCTCATCATGTTTAACTCGCGGAATTGAGGATGCGGGTCGGCATCTGCCCGGGATCGAGCACGTAATGGTGCAGTTGGTCCCAGGCCAGCCTGAGAGAGGATTGAATGCAGCCCAGCAGGTAAACGTCCGAACCCAGGCTCGACAGGGCCAAGCGGGGCAGATTGGGGATCATCTCGGACATCACGCCCCGGACGGCATCGATGAAATGGTCGCCGGCTCCTACGATTCCACCGCCGAAGACCACCAGGGTGGGGTCGACGATGCTGCACAAGTTGGCCACCGAGGTGCCTATGTAAGCGGAGAGTTCCTGCACCAGGCGCTGAGCTTCGGGCCGTCCCGAGCGGGCCGCTTCGAAAACCGCGGCGGGATTGAGGTGTCCTTCGCTGCCTGCCTCGTCCACGGCTTGCAGGAGCAGGCGGGCGTCCTGCGATCGGGATTGGCGGCTGAGGCGCTCGCCCAGTTGATTGCGCAATCCCCGGTAGTGGTGATGATCGATGTTGAGGCGCCCGATTTCGCCGGCATGCCAGTGACCGCCGCGGTGCAGCTTGCCGTCGATGATGATGCCGGCCCCAACCTGGCAAGGATCGGAAAAGATGTTGGCCGAGATGAAGGCGAAGTCCGATTCGCCTTGAGCGCAGCCCTTCCAGTGTTCGCCCTGGACGGCCGAGTTGAGGTCGTTCTCGACAGCCACCGGCGCCTCCAGCTGTACGCTCAGGCGCTGGGCCAATTCGATGTCGCGCCAGCCCTCCAGATAGTTCATGGTCAGGTCGATGGCGCGTCCTTGTGTGGAATCGGTGATGCCGGGAGCCGCCACGGTGACGCCCATCAGCAACTCTAAAGGCAGTCCGGCCTCCTCCAGCAACTGCCTGACGCTGTCGGCTTGAGCTGCAATATGGGCATCGGGTCCGGCCGCCGGGTCAATGCCCACTCGGGAGCGGGCCAGGATTTTTCCGTTCAGGTCGGCCACGGCCAGACATAATTGAAAAGGTTGGAATTCCAGGCCCGCCACGCAGCCCAGCTCATCGTTGATTTCAAGCAGACGAGGTTTGCGGCCCGGCCCGCTGGCTCGAACCGGCTGACGGCGCTCGCGCAGCAAATGCAGTTCGCGAAGCGTGTCGACCAAGGCTGAAACCGTGGGCGGAGACAACTCCGAAATCTTGGCCAGTTCGGCCCGCGAAAGCGGTCCTTTGTCGCGAACGGCCTCCAGAATCTGCCAACTGTTCAGGGATCGCATCTTGGAAAGATCGATCTTGCTGGCATAGCGTCCGCGCTGCTTGGAGTACTTGCGTGATTGACTCGACATCAGATGTTTTTTCCCCCAACGGTCAGTTTCCAGTTGACAGACGATTATGGGCTGTGGTAATCCTTTGCGTCAAGTTATTTTTTAAGAGTCCTAATTAAAGGCGGCGCTAAGGGGCGCGGGGACCTTGCAGGCCCCTTGTCCTTTCCGGCGCCTTGCACTGGGGCAATAAATTAGGAGTCTTAACAATTGTTAGCAGCAAGAAAGCGCAATTGCTTCATGCAGTCAATTGCAGCAACACACGGGGGTAAACACATGCGTCCACAGCAAAGGGTTTTCTGCATCCCAGCCCTTTTGGCCACGCTTTTCCTCCTGTTCTCCGTATCGTTGCAGGCCCAGACAGCGGGTACTATCAGCGGCACGGTCAAGGACAGTTCGGACGCGGTCATTCCGGGAGCCGAGGTGAAAATCGTCAACCAGGACACGGGAACCTCCCGCACCGTGATTTCCGACGACACCGGCTTTTACACGTTTTTGCGGGTGGAGGTCGGCACCTACCGGCTGACGGCCACGCTGGAAGGTTTCAAGTCGTTCGTGGCCAAGAGTATCAAGGTCGACGTGCGCGCCAACCGGGTCGTCAACTGCCGTTTGGAGTTGGGCGAGATGAGCGAGGAGGTGACGGTCAGCAGTTCTCCCGCTCAAGTCGAGCTGCGCAGCGGCTCGGTGAGCAACCTCATCACGGGCGAGCAGGTCACCGAGCTTCCCCTCAACAACCGCAGTTTCGTGCAGTTGGCCACCCTGGTTCCGGGGGCGGCGGTGGGTCAGGGCGCGGCGGTCTCCAACACCGGACTGTTGGCGGGTGTCGACATCTCCTTCTCGGGCAGTCCGGGCAACGCCAACATGTGGCTGGTGGACGGAACCAACAACGTCGACATCGGCTCGGGACGCACCATCCTGACCTACCCCTCGGTCGACTCGATTGCCGAGTTCAAGATCCAGCGCAACAGCTACGAGGCCGACCTGGGCGCTTCTTCCGGAGCCCAGGTCAACGTGGTGACCAAGAGCGGTACCAATCAGTTCCATGGTTCCGCTTACTATTTTCACCGCAACGACAATCTCAACGCCACCGAACTATTTCTCAACTCGGCCGGCGCGGAGAAGCAAAGCCTGGTCTACAACAACTTCGGCTATTCGCTTGGCGGACCCATCGTCAAGGACCGCCTCTTCTTTTTCTGGTCGCAGGAGTGGCGCAAGGACCGCCGGGGCGTTCCTCGTCGAGCCCGCGTTCCCACTTTGGCGGAACGGCAGGGCGATTTCTCCGGTCCCAGCAGCCGTGACCCGTTGCCCATCAATCCCTTCACCGGTCAGTTCTTCCCCAACCACCAGATCCCCCAGGAATTGCTGAGTCCGGCGGGACAGGCGTTGCTGGCGCTCTACCCGGCGCCCACGCTGTCAACCGACGACCCCCGCTTCAACGGCGCCAACTGGGTGGCCGCACCCAGTTCGCCCATCGACACCCGGCAAGAGCAGGTGCGCCTCGACTTCACTCTCAACAGCACGCACAGCTTTATGGGCCGCTTCACCAAAGACAGTTGGACCAACTCCTCCCCCAGCTTTCAGGAAGGCGGACTGTGGGGCGACGACCCCTTCCCTGCGGTCGACTCCCAGTGGGACCAGCCGGCCCGCAGCCTGACCACCCAGTGGACTTCAACTTTCGGAGCCGCCACGGTCAACCAGATGAGCTTCTCCTGGTCGGGCAACGAGATCGACATCGTCAGGGGCAGCGGCGACTCCATCAACGCAGCCATCAACTCGGCCATTCCCGAGGTTTTTCCCGGACCCGAAAACCATGCTCACACGACGGTTTGGGGTGGAGTCCTGGGCAACGACCTGTGGCATCAGGCGCCCTGGACCAACCGTCAGGACCTGCTGGTCTGGAAAGACGACTTCTCCAAGGTCGTCGGCGACCACAGCATGCGTTTCGGCGTCTTGGTTTCCTATAACAAGAAGGAAGAAGACACCAACGCCAACGGCGCTTCCTTCGCTCCCCAGTTTTGGACCGACGGGGGGCGGGCTATTCCGGCCGCCTGGAACGGGATTGAAGGCTCAACCGACACCACCGGCAACGCCGTGGCCGACTTCATCCTGCGCGGCACCGTTTTCGGTCAAGGCATCGAGAATTCGGCCAACCCCCGCGCCAACATCCGCTGGCGCGATTACGAGTTCTACTTCGCCGACACCTGGCGCGTCCATCCCCGCTTCACTCTCAACTACGGGGTGCGCTACTCGATTCTGCCCAACGCCTTCGCCGACGATGACCGCATCGCCAATTTCATTCCCACTCTGGTGGATCCGGCCGAAGGAGCCACCTCCACCAACGGATTGATCTTTCCAGGCGACGTCCGCGGACTCGACGTCGACGAACGGGCGCTGGTTCAGAACCACTATCTGGACATCGCGCCGCGTGTAGGATTCGCCTGGGATCCCACCGGACAGGGCCGCTGGGCCATCCGTGCCGGAGCCGGCGTCTTCTTCAACCGCGAAGCCTTGGGCGACCTGCTCACGCTGGCCATCAATCCTCCCTTCAATACCTCGCGGGGCTTCAATACGGGTCGTCCCCTCGACTCGATTCCGGAGAATGCCGGGACCTTCGGCGGCGAGGGCGTGGCCCAGAACGGCAAAGACCCGCGCGCCAAGACTCCGGGCAGTTATCAGTGGAACCTGACCATCGAGCGCGAGTTATGGCGGGATACCAAGTTCGAGGTGGCCTACGTAGGCAACCGCGGACATAATATTCCCACCCGCATCTTCAGCAACCAGGTGCCGGTTGAGGACCGCACCGAATTCGCCGTTCAGACCTTGAACAACAACGCCGATGCGGCCAATCAACTGCGGCCCTTCAACTTTCTGGTGGGCGGCGGATCGGGCCCGGTCATCTTCGCCCGCTTCGCGGACAGTTGGTATCACAGCTTTCAGGCCTACCTGGTCAAGCGCTTCTCCGACAGCTTCTCCTACCAGCTCTCTTACACCTACTCCAAGCTGTTGGCCACCAGCTACAACCTCAACGAGGTGCGCAGCAACACGGTGTCCGACCTGACCAACATCGGCTATGACAAGGGACTGGCTCAGTTCGACCGTCCCCACCTCTTCACGGCCAACTTCATCTACCGGACTCCTTCTCTGAGCGGGTCCAACGGGTTCGTGCGCAACGTCCTGGGCGACTGGGAACTGGCCACCATCGTCACGGCCAACTCAGGACGGGCCGAGTCGGTCACGTGCTGCACCGACTTCACCGGAACCGAGTCCAACCGTCCCGACTTGGTGGGCAACCCCGAGGGTCCCAAGACCATCGAGCAGTACTTCAACACGTCCGCCTTCGCTCCGCCTTCCCGAGTGGGACGCCTGGGACTCTCGCCCCGCTCCCAATACCGGGGCCCCGGCATCCATAACTGGGACGTTTCCTTCATCAAAAACGTCTATGGGCTGCCCTGGTTCAACAACGAAGGCGCCCAGTTGCAGTTCCGGGCCGAGTTCTTCAACTTCTTCAACCACACTAACCCGCAATTCATCGACAACAACTTCAGCATCACCGACGAACAAATCGATGAAAACGGCAATCTGCTCAGTTTTGAGCAGTCCAATCCCAGCTTCGGGGAAGTCACCCGCGTAAGGCCTCCGCGCGAGATTCAGTTCGGTCTGAAGCTGATCTGGTAGCCGTCCCCGCGACGGCTGTCAACGGCAGGGTGGCCTCCCTGCCGCCTGAGCGGAACGCTCCCCGGCGCCATCGGACGCGACGCCGGGGAGGTTCCCTTTTCCGTGTCTAGAGCGTTAGAATAGGGGATACTTTGAGCACAGCCCCGTCTCTCCGAGTCTCCCTCTCCAATCTCATTGCAAAGATGACCTTGCGCGAGAAGGTCGGCCAGATGACCCAGGTTTCCCTGGAATCCCTGGCGTCCTCCCGTGAGCGTCAGGGCTCCCAGTTCCGCTTCGACCGCCAGGCTCTGCAGAGGGCCGTGGGCGAATACGCCGTGGGGTCGGTGCTCAACGTGGCCGACCAGGCTCTCTCAGCTTCCCGCTGGCGTGAAGTCATCGGCGAAATCCAGGAAACTGCCAGCCAGGGCACGCGCCTGGGCATCCCCGTGCTGTTCGGGATCGATTCGGTGCACGGAGCCAACTACACCCGGGAGGCCACTCTTTTTCCTCACAACCTGGGATTGGCGGCTTGCTGGAATCCTGATTTGGTGCGGCGCTGTTCTTCCATCGCCGCCCGCCAGACGCTGGCTTCGGGCATCCCTTGGAGCTTTGCTCCCGTACTCGACGTGGGACGTCAGCCGCTGTGGTCGCGCATGGTCGAGACTTACGGCGAAGACGTGCTCTTGGCGACGCGGCTGGGTGTGGCCGCCGTGGCCGGTTTGCAGTCGGGGGGACGCCTGGCGGGTTGTGCCAAGCACTTTGTCGGCTACAGCATGCCCGCCACCGGCAAGGACCGGACGCCCGCCTACATTCCCAAACATGTCTTACGCGAGTACTTCCTTCCCCCCTTTCAGGCCGCCATCGGGGCCGGCGTGGCCACCATCATGGTCAACAGCGGGGAGATCAGCGGCACGCCCGCCCACGCCTGCAAATGGCTGCTCAACGACCTGCTGCGCCATGAGATGGGCTTCAAGGGCGTGGTGGTGACCGACTGGATGGACGTGATGCGCCTGCACACCATCCATCGCGTGGCCCCTACTTTGAAGGAAGCCGTGCGGCTGGCGGTTGAAGCCGGAATCGACATCAGCATGACGCCTCATCGCCTCGATTTCTGCGATCTTCTCATCGAACTGGTGGAGGAGGAGGCCATCTCGCAGGAACGCATCGACCAGTCGGTGCGCCGCATCCTGATGCTCAAGCACGGTCTGGGACTGTTCGACAATTCCGTTGCCGGATCTCTGCAGGATCTGCACCAGGAGGGCGACCGCAAGACAGCCCTGGAGGCGGCCCGCGAGTCGGCCGTGCTGCTGCGCAATTGGGGCGTCCTGCCGCTGGACGCCGAGACCCGGGTGCTCCTGACCGGGCCGGGCGCCGATTCCCTGCCGGCCCTTTTCGGTCCCTGGTCCTACACCTGGCAAGGCCGGGAGGAGACCGCCTTTCCTGCCGGACTGAAGACCTTGCGCCAAGCCATGGCCGAGTCGATCGAAGAGCGCTTGATCTATCGTCCTGGCTGCGGATTCCGGGGCGCGCCTCAAATCGAGCAGGCCTTGCAGGGGCTTGAACAAGCCGACGTGGCCGTCTGCTGCCTGGCCGAACGGTCCGCTGTGGAAAAGCCGGGGGACATCGAAGACCTGTCGTTTCCGCGTCCCCAGTTGCAGTTGGCCGAGGCGCTGCTGAATAGCGGCAAGCCCGTCATCCTGCTGGTGACGGCGGGTCGTCCCCGCCTCTTTACCGAGGTCGCCGAGCGGGCCCAAGCCGTCCTTTGGGCCGGCTACCCCGGCTCAGCCGGCGCTCAAGCTCTGGTCGAGATACTGCTGGGCCAGGTCTCCCCCTCGGGACGCCTGCCCTTCACCTATCCGCGTTCCAGCGGCTCGCTCTTCACCTACGATCACAAGAACTCCGAGAAAGAAGACATCCATCTGGGGATGAAGGCCTTCAACCCGCTTTTTCAGTTCGGCCAAGGGCTGACCTATACCGATTTCGAGTACTCCAATCTGAGCCTCGACCGAGACAAGATGAAAAGCGGAGAAGAAGTGCGGGTCAGTGTCGATGTGAAGAACGTCGGCGGCCGCGCCGGAACCGAGGTGGTGCAACTCTACGTCAGCGATTTGTATGCCTCGCTGACGCCTCCCTGCATGCGGCTCAGGGACTTTCGCAAGCTCCCTTTGGATGCGGGAGAGCAAGAAACGCTGACCTTTCGCCTGACCCACGACGATTTGGCCTTCGTACACCGCGACGGCAACCGCCGCGCCGAGGCCGGCGACTTCGAAGTCCGAATCGGCCCCCTCTCGGAGCGCTTTCGGCTGATTTAACGAATTTGAAGTAAGAGGCGAGTCTCAATCGGCCCGGCCGTTTGGAGCCGGGTTGACGGGGTCTTGAAAAATGGTGGAGGCGGTGGGAATCGAACCCACGTCCGAAAGCCTTCGCCGGCAGAATCTACATGCTTGTCCGGTCTCGTTCATTACGTGCGGACGGCGTTTGAAACCGGCAAACGAACCTTCCGAACGCCCTCTCAGTAAAGTTCTCGACGGCTCCCTGAGAGAGAGCGAAACCGCCGAAAATCCCGCTAAGTGACGTCCTATCCCGACTCGCGGGCTAGCCGGGTAGGACGGCTGCGGTGGTTATTACGCAGCGAGAGCCATTTGATCGTTGGCAATTGTACGTTTTTCCGCTTTTGACGAGGTTGCGGAGCCTCGGCATGCATCTGACGCCTCAACTGCTTCCGTCGAAGCCAAGTCGCCCCCACTTTTCAAAGAACGCCCCCGGGCAGCGTTTCTCGCCCTGGGGTCGATCTACTAAGATGCACCATCTGCCCTGTTCGTTGCAAGCCAATAGCGAGTAAAGCGAGACGGTCATTCCTCGTTTTGCCAGCGGGGGATGAGGTCGAGGGCGGCTTCCGAGTCGAGGTCTCGGCAGAGGGACTCGAGGGGCTTGCGGCGGGCGCCTCGCCATTCGAGGTCGTGCAGCGATTCCTGTATGGGGGCGTCGTAGCGAAGGGTAGCCAGTCTCTTGTAAAGTAGCGCCTGAGGGCGGCGCTCGGCCAGGTTTTCGGCCAAGGAAGAGGCGCCGCGGACGGTCACTTCCCAGTCTTCGGCGCGCTCGGGGATATCCTCCAGGTGCAAGTAGCGGCTCAGCACCGCGGCCGCCGATTTGGCGCCCCAGCGGGGAATGCCGGGAATGCCGTCGGCGCTGTCCCCCACCAGCGCCAGGTAGTCGGGGATGCTCTCCGGGCCCACTCCGAACTTGTCGCGCACCCCCTCTTCGTCGATCAGCAGGCCGCGTCGCCGGTCAAGGCAGACGATACGGGTCCCCTCCACGCATTGAGCCAGGTCTTTGTCGGTGGAGCAGAGAAGAATCCGGTCCACCGCCTCTTCTTGGACGTAGCGCCGGGCCGCTGAGGCCATCAGGTCGTCGGCTTCCAACTCGACTCCTGGCCAAACCACCAGTCCCAGGGCGCGGCAGGCTTGCTCGGCCAGTTCGAACTGGCTCCTCAAGTCGGGGTCGATGCCCTCGCCGGTCTTGTAGCCCTCAAAGAGCTGGTTGCGGAAAGACTCGATCACGTGATCGAAGGCGCAGCCGACATGGGTGGCGCCTTCTTCGCGCAGCATCTTGGCCAGCGAGCGGATCAATCCCACCGTGGCCCCAACCTCGCGTCCTTGCGGGTCGCTGCGCTTGGGAGCGCCGTAGTAGTGGCGAAAGAGCTCATAGGTTGCGTCCACCAGGTGCACCTGCATGGCGGCCATTGTAGCCTGCCTGGCCGGGCGGCCTTCCAAAGCTGCCCGCAAGGCGCTAAGATCAGGCCTCATGACCCGCAAACTGAACCGCTACAGCTCCCGTCTTACTCAGCCCAAGTCCCAGGGCGGATCTCAGGCCATGCTCTACGGCACGGGATTGACGCCCCAAGACATGGACAAGCCTCAGGTCGGCATTGCCTCCATGTGGTACGAGGGCAACACCTGCAACATGCATCTCAACGACCTGGCCGCAGAGGTCAAGAAAGGCGTGGTCGAGGCCGGGATGGTGGGGATGCGCTTCAATACCATCGGCGTCAGCGACGGCATCTCCATGGGCACCGACGGCATGAGCTTCTCGCTGCAGTCGCGCGACTTGATCGCCGATTCCATCGAGACGGTCATGTCGGCCCATTGGTACGACGCCAACATCTCCATTCCGGGCTGCGACAAGAACATGCCGGGTTGCCTGATGGCCATGGCCCGGCTCAACCGTCCGGCGCTGATGATCTACGGGGGCACCATCAAGCCCGGCTGTCTGGACGATGAGGCTATCGACATCGTCTCGGCCTACCAGAGTTACGGAGAGTACCTGTCGGGGACAATGTCGGACGAGCAGCGCCGACGGGTGGTGGCAGAGGCTTGTCCGGGCGCCGGGGCCTGCGGAGGCATGTACACGGCCAACACCATGGCATCAGCCATCGAGGCTCTGGGGATGTCGTTGCCCTACAGTTCTTCCACGCCCGCCGAGGACGGGGGAAAGGTCAGGGAATGCCGCGAAGCCGGAAGCGCCCTGCGCCTCCTGCTTGAAGAGGACATCAAGCCCCGCGACATTCTCACCCGAGCGGCTTTCGAAAACGCCATCGCCGTGGTGGTGGCCTTGGGAGGGTCGACCAATGCCGTTCTCCATCTGCTCGCCATGGCGCAGGCCGCCCAGGTGGATCTGGAACTCGACGACTTCCAGCGCATCAGCGACCGCGTGCCCTTCCTGGCCGACCTCAAGCCCAGCGGACGCTATGTCATGGAAGACCTGCACAAGGCCGGGGGGACGCCGGGCCTCATGAAGTATCTGTTGGAGAAGGGGATGCTGGACGGCGATTGCCTCACCGTCACCGGCCGCACGGTGGCCGAGAACCTCGATCCGCTGCCCGGTCTCAGTCCGGGACAAAAAGTGGTTCGGGCGGTGGAAACGCCCTTGAAGGCAACCGGCCACATCCAGATTCTCTACGGCAACCTGGCGCCTCATGGCGCGGTGGCCAAGATCACCGGCAAGGAGGGCGAAGTCTTCGAAGGAGAGGCGGTCTGTTTCGACCGCGAAGAGGCCATGATCGAGGCCTTGGAAGAGAAGCGCATCAAGGCCGGACAAGTCATCGTCATCCGCTACGAAGGACCCAAAGGCGGTCCGGGGATGCCCGAGATGCTCAAGCCGACCGCGGCGCTGATGGGGGCGGGATTTGGCAAGGACGTGGCTCTGCTCACCGATGGCCGTTTCTCAGGCGGATCGCACGGGTTCATCGTGGGGCACATCACTCCCGAGGCCCAGGAAGGCGGTCCGCTGGCGTTGCTCAAGGACGGCGACCGCGTCCGCATCGACGCCAGACAGCGGACTCTGGAAGCGGCCCTCGAGGAGGCCCAATGGGAGCGCCGCCGCCAGGCCTGGACCATGCCTCCCTTCCGGGCCAGCCGCGGAACCCTGGCCAAGTACATCCGCCTGGTGCAGTCCGCCTCCCGAGGCTGCATCACAGACGAGTAGCTCTCAGGGTGATTTCCAGTCCAGCCCCGGAAATCGAGCGAAATCCCGGTCAAGAGTTATCCATTGGCGCCCGTGTTCAATGGCGAGAGCCGCATGCCCACGCATCCGGCACGAGATTTCCTTTGCCGTTCGCCTCCAGGCAAAGGCGACGGAAAATCTCCCAATGCTGCTGTCCAGGATGGAGAGCGATGCTGTGGGGCTGGCGGATGAGTGCTTCGCAGTATTCGAGAGCTTCCTGAGGAGCGCTGGGGTCGTTGAATATCCTTCCATGAGTAACGATCCGTACGACACCGCTAAGAACGTGAGAGGAAAGGCCGAAACGAGAATCTCCGCCGACGACGGCTTCCAGCCATTGCCTGCAAAGTTCGTGCTCAGGAGCGTCAGGACGAAATGCATTTGACGAGAACGCTGACGTCAGCTAGGACCATTCCTGGCTCTCCTCAAGCAGATCGAGCAGCGCCGCGTTGGAATGAAGATCCACTCCCGGCCGGAGACCTCCCTGACGTCTCGAAACGGGCAGCGGGGGGCGTTGCTCATCGTCGCTGGAGGGCTCGGCGAGGACCCCGGACCGGCTAACGGTATTCAACGACCGTCGCGGTATTGATTGCGGGGGACTCCAGGCGGGTGGTCTTGCCGTCGGGCCAGATGACCTCGAGCCACTCGGCGGAGTCGTTTTGGCCCAGGCCGAAGTGGACGCGCAGATCGTGCTGGGATAGGTAGCTGCCCCCTGAACGGACTTCCCTCAGTTGCACCTTGCCGCCGGCCTTGAGCCGGACCCGGGCGTTGAGTCCGTAGCGGTTGTAGTGCGGTCCCCGCAACTCGACCCTCAGCCAGTTGCCGGAGTTGCCTCCGTCATTGCGCAGCAGCATGGGGGGGCCGTCCAGGTCGTTGACCACGATGTCGAGGTCGCCGTCGTTGTCCAGATCGCCGTAAGCCGCTCCCCGGCTGGCGCGCTTGGCGGTCAGCACGGGCATCTCCCGGCTGACGTCCTGAAAGCGTCCATCCCCCTGGTTGAGGTAGAGCAGCTTGGGCTGAGCGTAATCGAGCCCGATGCCGGCGCTCTCGACCTGGGGATAGACATGCCCGTTGACGGCGAACAGGTCGAGGTCGCCGTCGTTGTCGAGATCGAAGAAAAAAGCGCCCCAGCCGACCAGGGGAAAGCTGGCCTCCGCCGTGCGGCTGGCGTAGGAGTAATCGGTGACCAGCCAGTCGCCGTCGTTGCGGTAGAGGACGTTGTATTCGTTGGAGAAATTGGTGGCGAAGAGGTCGAAGCGCTGGTCGCCGTTGAAGTCGCCGATGGCCACGCCCATGCAGGCTTGCTCGCTGCCGTCCTCGCCCACCGCGCTGCCCGAGAGGAAGCCATAGTCTTCGAAGGTGCCGTCGCCCCGGTTGCGGTAGAGGTAGTTGGGACGTCCGTCGTTGGCCACGAAGAGGTCCAGCTTGCCGTCCTGATCGAAATCGGTCCACGCCACGCCCAGGCCGTAGTATCCGTCGGCATCGTCCAGTCCGGCCTGCTTCGAAACCTCGCTGAAGGTGCCGTCCCCTTCGTTGCGGAAAAGCGAATCGCCTGCTCCCGGCAACCCGCGGGGACCGCACTGCACGGGGATTCCCTGATACTGGCAGAGAGCGCCTTTGCCGAATTCGGGCAGGCTATCGAGAGAGAAGTCGACGTAATTGGCCACGAAGAGGTCAAGATCGCCGTCGCCGTCATAGTCGCCGAAGGCGCATCCCGACGACCAGCGCTGGTCGTCGACCCTGGCCTGGCGGGTGACTTCCCTGAAGGTGCCGTCGCCCTGGTTGCGATAGAGCTTGTTTCCGCCCAGCGCGGTCACGTAGAGGTCCATGCGGCCGTCGCCGTCGTAGTCGCCGGCACAGCCTCCCATCCCCCATCCGGGATGATCGACGCCCGCCGAGGCGGGAACCTTCTCGAACTTCAGACCTCCCAGATTGCGGTAGAGATGGCTGGGAGCCGAGGTCGGATCGACATTGTCGACGGTCAGCGAGTTGACGAAGTAGAGG
Source organism: Acidobacteriota bacterium (assembly GCA_035471785.1). NCBI lineage: Bacteria > Pseudomonadati > Acidobacteriota > Acidobacteriota bacterium. The sequence continues at coordinate 133 of DATIPQ010000019.1, read as the reverse complement.
TCCTGCAGTCCATCGCCGTCGAAGTCGAAGACCACCACCCCTCCGCTCATCGATTCCACGATGTATTTTTTCTCGGGCGCCGAAACGTGCTCGAAAGTAATGCCGCTCTGCCCTGTCACGTCCACCAGCCGTA
>DATIPQ010000018.1 GCA_035471785.1 Acidobacteriota bacterium | reverse complement strand
AAACAGGTTGTCACCTAGTTCTGCATCTCGGCACGGCCCTAGAATAGTCTCGGACTCAAAGATCTCGCCGCCACCCGTCACGGCCAAGAGCTTGAGTAGATCCTCCGGCAGTCTCCAACCCTCCTCTTGTAGCCGTCGCTTTAGCTGCCGGCTATCCGTGGGACCTTCCCAGAAGAATACTTGGGGCTTAAGCTGCAGGTCTTTACGCATTGTCGGAGTCACTGGACTAGCCCTCTCTCGAGAAAACCGACGAAAGTGTTCGTCGCCTTATTAATCCGGACACCCTGGCCAGCGGCGTTGGATACGTCGATCACCTTGTCGCCGACAAACACGCTACTCGGATTTGCCAGCGTCTCTCGAATTATTGCTTCAGCGTTTGCCTGAGTTGGTTGGATACCTTCGAAGGCGGACGTAAAGCCCTCTCGCTCAGCACGACCAAGCTTCTTGGCAATAGCACGGGCACCTTCAGGAGTTTGGCCTTTGAGCCTCGCCGAGCTGGCGAGAACATCGTCGATTATGGATCGGCTTAGCTGGGACGGGAGCCTCGCAGATCCCCTTACGACACTATCACTCTTGCCAATGAAACGGGTCAACAGGCGACTGCCCTTGATAGCGCGACCCAGACTGAAAACTCCCTTGATGGCTGCGCCAACTACGAAATCAGTGGGGTCGGGGACGTTAATGAGAACCAGAATTGCCCCGATTGCCAAGCCCTTGCCTTCTGCTTCAGCCTGGATCCTGGCCTGCTCCTGTGCTTGCTTAATATCCCCTGTCTGCTTGAGAGTGGCAAAGAAACGGTCTCCAGAGGTGAAGCTCTTGCGCTCTCCAGACGGGTCGACGTAGGCTAGGGGATTGTTGGCGACGTAGGCGTAGCGGTTCCAAGTTTGGGGATCGGAGGCGATGCTGCTCTCCAAGGCAGTGAAGGGCAACTCGGAGAAGAGACCGCCGGGCCCGCGGTTGCGCATAACCCCGCTAATCTCAAGTGCTCTCGACCGGGCCAGTGCGCCCGCTCCGCCGTGAACCTGCAGGGCGTCCAGCAGCACTTGGCGGGCCTGGGCCGGCTCCGGGGGCTGGGCGGCGGCGAAGCGGCCGAGGCCCGGCAGCGAAATGAAAAAGAGGAGCAAGGCGGTGCGAAAAATGGGGGGATTCGGGCGCACTTCTGCCTGCCTTCTTCAGTTTTGAAGTTTTAAAAAAGTGTCGTTGGCTTAACTGAACACAGGTTAGCGCGACGGAGCCTTTGTGTCAACAACTTTTTTCGCTCAAAAGAACTTGGGGTGCTTTGGTGACAGACCTGCAGCCAGCAAAACCACTTGAGCCCAAGAGTTCCGAACCAACACCTATGGTCGGTCATAAGGACAAGCCCTCGGCAACGCGATACAGAGGCGAAGATGGATCGCTGTTTGCTCGCTCATTCTCGATGTCAGAGTCCGTTGCAAATGCTAGCAGGGCATCTGGTGGATTCAGCTCCTGTGTGGGGATTGTGTGAGAAAATGCGTCCAATTTTTCTCGTTGTGTGAGATTGAGGCAGGGAGTCGCCTCAGGACTTGCGCTGGATCAGCAACGCCTGCAGGTTGCAGGCGACGGAAGTCTCCGCACTTGTTAAGGTACACGGTTTACGCGGGAAGAATCTCCACAGCTTCACCTCTAGAGGTCCGTAGTACCGAGAAGTGCCTCCGGTCGAGGGTGAATATGTGGCCCAAACCTTCGCGTTCCGCGAGGTGCATCAAGCAGGCGTCAGCCAAGTCGAGATTCTGATCTCGGAACCTATCGAGAATCCTCTGCACGGGACCTACGTCCTCGGGCGACTTCGGAAAGCAAAGCGGCAACGCCAGCCCGACTCACGCGAAGAAGGTAGGCAGCCTCCGTGATGACCGGCCAGCACGTGTAGAGCGGTTCCGAGAGGTACTTGGCTTCTTCGACGCAGCGCTCGTGATGCTGCTCCCTCTTGTAGAACATCGCCACTAGAGGCCCGGTGTCAACGAGAACTGGCGTCGTTATCACTGCCGAACCCCTTCATGTGCTCGGGGTTCGTGGCCAGGTCGTGCGGAAGCCCTTCTTTGACGACCCCAATCGCCCCGTCCTCCACCATTGCCTCATAAACGGACCGCCCCGTCAGGCGAAAACTGACGTCGCTCCCTGGCCGGTAGGCGGATATGGCCTCCGAAAACACCTCTTCCCAGGAACGACCGGCGCGCTCAGCGGCTTCAGCCAATTGCTTCCGTTGTTCGGGAGTAAGCTCGATTGCTTTCGGATTTATCGCCATGGGGAAAGTCTACCACGGCGCGCTCCCCGTCAGTTCACTGTAGAGTGTCCCGCTGGGGGTTGGGCGGTTGCGGCGGCCCTTGCTCGGCACCGAACGTCAGGAGCAAGATCACGAAAAAGCTTTCGGTAGACATAGCGGTTCTCGAACTCACATCCTCTCCCAGCGTGATCAAGGCTAAGCATGACAACATCGAGAACATGAAGATCACTGAAGGACATTAGCCATTTGTACTTCCATCTGGGCGTGGTGGGCGCCCACGGGCGATTTGGGCGGCCAGGCGGGCGTTGCAGATGGCCAGGGAGCGGTTGGCCCGCAGGACGCGCTTTCCGCCTGCCTCCTGGATGTGGCGCAGCAGGTAAGGGGTGACGTCTTTTCCGCGGACGCCTCGGGCGCGGGCCGCGCTCAGGGCCTCTTGAGTCCAGGCTTCGACCTGGGCGGCATCCAGGGCCTCGTCTTCGGGGGGCGGCTGCACCACCAGGACGGCTGAAGGCAGCTTGAGCGCGCGGGCCGCGGCGACGATGGAGGCGATCTCTTGGGGCGAGTCGGCGCGCCGGGGAACGGGAAGGCCGGTGCCGCGGGAGTAGAAGGCAGGGAACTCGTCGGTGCGGTAGCCCACCACCGCAATACCCAGCGTCTCCAGCGCTTCCAACGTCAGCGGCAGATCGAGGATCGACTTGGCGCCCGAGCACACCACTGTCAGAGGGGTCCGGGCCAGCTCCTGCAGGTCGCCCGAGACGTCGCCGCTGCTCCAGGCGTCCCGGTGGACGCCTCCGATGCCTCCCGTGGCCATGACGGAAATGCCGGCCAGGTGAGCCAGATAGATGGTGGAAGCCACGGTGGTGGCCGCCTTCTCGCCCCCCGCCAGCACCCCCGGCAGATCGCGCGTCCCGGCCTTGACGTATCCTCCGTCGGCCAGCTCACGCAGTTGATCTTCGTCCAGGCCCACCCGCACCGCTCCCTCCTCCACCGCGATGACGGCGGGCTCGGCTCCCTCCTGGCGCACTACGGCTTCCATCATGAAGGCCGTCTTGAGGTTGTCGGGCCAGGGCATCCCGTGGACGATCAAGGTCGATTCCAGGGCCACCACGGGCTGGTTGGCGTCCAGCGCGCCTCTGATCCGCTGCGCCACCTCCAGGTACTTCATGCGCTTCCGCCTCCCCGTCCCTTCGGCTCTCGCTTCGGGAATGTCAGAGAGTGTACGCGACTTGCCGCGGCGGCGAATAGCGTTCGGCCTCTTTACCCCCGGCGGAGACTCGCAACCAAGAGGACCCGGCCTCCGGCGCTTCGGCGACGGACGGTCCAGGCCTTGCCCAAGACCTTGCGCAGCAGAGCGGTCAGGAAGGACTCGCACAGGGGACTGCCGGATCCCAGCATCCAGGCGTCCTGTGCCACCAGCTCCAGCGGGACCTCCCACCGCTGCTCCCCTGAAATCTCCTCCACGATGCCTCGCACCCGCTGGGGCCAAGGCTCCTCTTCGAAGAGGTGCTGCCAAGCGGTCAGCTCAAGCTGGCGGACGCGTTCGGCGCTGGTGCCGTCCAGGGCGGCCGTCCGCTGCAAAGTGAGCGGCCGCGGCCCATCCACACCCAGTCGCCAGCGGAGAATCCTCTCACGCCGAGGGTCGAGCCGCTCCAACGAAGCGTAGAAAGCCTCACGAAAACTCTCCTCCCGGCCCACGCGGCTGAGCGACAGCGGCCAGCCGGGACCCTCCGCGCTCATCTCGATGACGGCTTGCTGCAGTGCCTTCTCGCCCACCTGATCGTGATTGCCGTTGAGATCGCGCCACGAGTCTCCCAGCGCTTCGCCGAAAGTATCCCAGCCGCATCTGCGGGAGCGCCGCTGCAGGCTCATACTGGCACTGCGGGGGACGATCAGCCTGAAATAGACCCAACTGGGCAGGAACCGGCCGGCCAGCTCCTGGCACCAACGGTCCAGGGGCAGCACGGTGCGGGCGAAATCGAAAAGAGCCCGCTCGGCCAAGGGCCAGTTCTCCTCCGTATGCCGTTGCAGGAAGCGGTGCTTGAAGCTGTCTGGAGGATAAGCCTTGATGAGCCTTCCTAGCGATTCCGACGGCGCCTCGCAGGGCCGGCGCTCCTGCGACAGGTCGTGGCGCGGCAGGAACCGGCGTGCGGGCCGGGCGTCGTCTCCCAAGCGATGCAAGGTCTCTAACGCTGATTGCGCTTGCGGAAAGATCCTCTCCACTTCGGCCTGGCGCAGAGCCAGCAGGGCCTGGTGGTTGAAGACCTTCTCGTGAGTTGTCCAGCGACCCAGGCGGCGGCGGAAGAGGTGCAGGCAGACCGCCTCTGGAGAGCTGTCCAGCAGAGACTCCATGGTTTCCAGACGCTGCAAGACCGATCTGGGCAGGCTCTGGAGCCGGGCTATGGCGTCCTGCAGCTCTTGCTCGGATTGGGGGCCGTAGCTGGGACGGCCCATCCGCCAATCCTCTCCTCGGCTCAGGGCTTGGCCGACCGTTCGGCAGCCGCTGTGGCCCAGAATGCGCTCCACACGGGGGCCCACATCGGTGTCTCGCAGATCGACGGAGTCGGCGTTCATCGCTCCTCTCCCCGATCCCGCCCGTTGCCCTTGCGCTTTTTCTCGGTGAGGGCCGCCAGTTCGGCACGGCAGTTTTTGAGGTGAAGCTTCATCCGCTGGTCCCACTGCAGACGCCTGCTGAGGCGGCGCAGGGAATGACTCAGCGAAGAGGGATGGCGCCCCAGCAAACGGCTCATCTCGAGCAGCGACAAGTGGGGAGTCTCTTTGCAGAGCAGCGCCGCCAGCGCCCGTCCCTCGGCTAAGTGCCTCTGGCGCGAGTCCGACAGCAGGTCTTTCCGGGTGATTCCCAGGCAGGTGCAGACCAGCGAGAGGATCTCTTCGTTGGTCACCAGAGCGGGCCGGTCGCGGGCGGCCCGCCGGACAATCCTCCGCACCTGCTCCGCGGTCATTTCGGGGCTGGCTTCCTCGACACGGTAAGGCCAAGTCTGCTCGATGTTCAGACCCAGTACACAGAGAATGCGGAAGAGGAGGTCGAGACTCATGCGGTAGCGGCCGGTTTCCAGGCAGGAGTAAGAGCCCAGCGGTATTCCGGTGCGCCGGGCCATGTCCTGAACCTTGATGCCTTTTTCCAGGCGCACCAGCCGGATGCTTTCACACACATAGTCGTTGACGGGGTGATCAGACATGGGTCGGCTCCGCTTTCTAAGGAAGTGCAGGTAGGGTGGGTGTTGATCTTGCGGACGACTTTCGCGCGATCCGGCGACTGGGCGGGGAGGTGTTGTCGGATACCAAGATGACCTTTCCTTGCTGAGTCGGGAAAGGTGACGAGTCCCCCGAGGAGTCTTCAAGTGCGCCTGCAATTGATTAAATTGACTGACGCCTTTAGACTGCTTTGAGGGCTCGGCAACCTTTCACAGAGGTTGACGGGCTTAGGACCCGCCGGCGACTGACACGCCGACGGGTCCGCCCCTCGCCGCTGAACTAGGGCTTTCGCTGGGGCCGCACTGGGGGATTGCCGACGGCCCTGCGCACCCTGCCAGGCGGATGGCCTCGAAGTTTGCGAAAGTGTTGCAGAAAGGAGCGGGGATTGTCGGCGATCCAGCGTTCCAGGGTTTCCCGGTTGAGGTCGCGGCCCGGATGGCGGCCGCGCCAGAGCTCGTCCGAGATGAGCCGCTCTTCAATGCGGCTGATTTCCTGGAACGCGTCGTACTCGGCGCGTCCCCCGGCCTGCAGAAGCACCTGCAAGCGCTGGTGCAACCTGAGATGATCGGGTCGGCAGGCAACCCGCCACAGGGTGCTGAGCGCCCGCAGCAGTCGGAGCAGACTCATGGAAAGGCTCTCCATTGCCGTCCATCCCTTGCGTCTGCAACCTCTCTGCGACTTTGACAGACTTCCCTTAGGCAAACCGTCTTGACGGCGCTGGGTTTCTGTACGTGGAAGATCCTAATTCCCGTGGACGGAAATGTCAAGGGTTAACTTTCAATAAATGGAAGAATTTCGCTACAATTGGCGGAACAATGCGCTTGCCGCCTGAGTTGGAGGCCCCAGGTTGAATTGGAGAGATGAGATACCGGCCCTGATCAGCCGCCGCTTTCCCGGCGCCGGCTTGACCGAGCTTTCGCGGCGCACCGGCATACCCATCAGTTCGCTGCACCGCATCGTCAACGGCGGTCCGGGAGGGCCTCCCAGCTTCGAAAACTTGATGCGCCTGTGCCAGGCGGTGGGCGAGCATCCCGCGCGCTGGTTCGCGGCCGCCGGGCACGTCGAGATGGCCTATTTCTTGCG